>NZ_JBFTOX010000053.1:0-69515 GCF_056398185.1 Cupriavidus sp. 05L310 | reverse complement strand
AACGCACGACTGGAAGGCGGCCATGAACCAGTTTGCAGTTCTCTATGAGGACCGCTTCACCCACCCACATCGTTGAGATAATGCTGGCTCACCCGTCCCGTTGACGGCGAGCCTTTACCTGCCCTGCACACAAAAAAACTGACAGCCCCCAGGGCGACGTCATACGGCTCTTTGGCCCAAACGCCAACGCGGAAAAAACAAGACCAATCAATCACGCATAATCCAAAGGCAAAGCAGTCGTGTACTTGATCTGCTCCATAGCAAAACTAGAACTAACATCCGCCAGCTCGGCCCCCTGGATCAGCTTCTTGTACACGCGGTCATACGCCGCAATATCCGGTACCACCACGCGCAGCAGGTAATCGGTATCCCCAGCCATGCGGTAGAACTCAGTCACCTCGGGGATCGAGGCGACCAGGTCGTGAAACGTCTTGAGCCATTTGACGCTGTGCTGGCTGGTGCGGACCGAGACGAATACCGTCACGCCCACATTCAGCAGCGCGGGATCCAGCAGCGCCACGCGCTTGCGTATTACTCCGCTCTCTTCCAGCTTCTGCACGCGCCGCCAGCACGGCGTGGAGGTGAGGCCCACTCGTTCCCCAAGCTCCGCCACAGGCACGGTCGCGTCCTCCTGAAGGGCGGAGAGTATCTGGCGGTCATAACGGTCCATGGCAAATCCTGTTGGCGCGCAGCGTACTCCCGGTGCCTGGCTCTGCGCCAGCCGCAAGACTCAGGCCGCGTCCACCAGCAGGTTCACACCGCTGCAGATGTGTTCCTGGTCCACCCCATAGATATGCAGCGACACGGCCACCGCGTCGCTGTCGTTGCCGAGCGCATGGATATGACGCAGCCCAGCCGGCACGCTGAAGGTATCGCCCACCGTGCGCGTGATCTCGCCGCACGGATGCGCCTGCCGCTCTTGCGCGTCCCAGCGGTAGTGGCGCTCATGCAGCGTGCCGCGCAGCACCCGGTAGGCGCACCAGGTCTGGTGTCCGTGCACCGGGCTGTGCTGCCCTGGCCGCCAGACGATCAGCATGGCGGAGAAGCGCGCCAGCGGATCGGCGTGCACAAGGTGGCGCACATAGCCCTCGCCCGCGCCTTCGCGCAGCGATTCCGGCAGCAGCGCCAGCAGCGTGGCGGCGTCCGGCAGGCTGGCTTCGATGCCTTGCGCCACCATGCGCGCGCTGGCGGCGAAGGCGGACGACATGCCGTCGGACAGCGGGGCAAAGAGATCCGGCTGGCCGTCGGCCGCGTCGAGGGTGCCAAGGACGCCGACGCTACGTGCGTGGCTGGCAATATCGGTAACGACGGCTTGCTGGGTGGCCATGACGGGCTCCTTATTGGTTTGCGACCATCATAGCGTCGGTCCCGTAGCAAGGACGTGCGTCTTGTCGTGCAAATCTGGATGTAAGTGTAATATTATTCTAATAAAATTCAACTAAATAGAATGTTATTCCTGGCGGTGGCGAAACCGCGGGAAGCCGGGGGATAATGCCGCCTCATGGAAATCAAGTGGCTTGAAGACTTCGTCAGCCTGGCCGAGACGCACAGCTTCTCGCGCTCGGCCGAGCAGCGTCATGTGACGCAACCTGCGTTCTCGCGCCGGATCCAGTCGCTCGAGTCCTGGGTGGGCACGGAACTGATCGACCGCTCCAGCTATCCCACCAGCCTGACGCCGGCGGGCAAGGTGTTCTACGAGCAGGCGCTGGCCATGCTGGCCCAGGTCAGCGAGACCCGGGCGCTGATGCGCGGGCAGCGCTCTGCCAATGCCCAGGTGCTGGAATTCGCCGTACCGCACACGCTCTCGCTGACCTTCTTCCCCGAATGGCTCAAGGCCGTGGAGCGCGAGATCGGTACGCTGCCGTGCCGCCTGCGCGCGCTCAACGTGCACGACGCGGTCCTGGCGCTGGTTGACGGGGGCTGCGACCTGGTGATGGTCTACCACCATGCCCGCCAGGCCATCCAGCTCGACCCAGCACACTACGACATGCTGGTGCTCGGCATCGAGCGGTTGTCGCCGTACAGCGTGCCGGACGCCGCCGGCAAGCCGCTGTACCGCCTGCCAGGTACGGACAAGAAGCCGGTGCCTTTCCTCAGCTATACCCCCAATGCCTTCCTTGGCCGCATGGTCGACATGCTGCTGGCCGAAACCACGGACGCGCTCAAGCTGGACAAATGCTACGAGACGGACATGGCCGAGGCGCTCAAGGTGATGGCGCTGGCGGGGCACGGCATGGCCTTCCTGCCGGAGAGCGCGGTGCGCGAGGAGCTGGCCCAGCACCGGCTGGTGCGGGCCGAAGCGGCGCGCGGGGCGCCGATGTCGATCGACATGGAAATCCGCCTTTACCGGGAGAAGCCGGGTGAACACGTCAGCGAGCGGCGCAGCGCGCAGGTTCGCAGCAAGCGCCAGCTGGTGGACCGGGTCTGGTCCTCGCTCGCGGCGCAGAGCTTGCCCGCGCAGCCGGGCACCTGATCCGGCGCGGTTGCCATGGTGGGGGGCCGCACAGGCCCGCCGGCAAGGTTATGCAATCCGTGCATAATGGGATGATCAAACGGCATTGGCTTCGGCAGTACCGCCTCCCCTAAGCTGGCGGCACCTTCACACCGGAACCAAACGATGTCTTCCGCAGCACCGTCCAATCCTGCCGTCAAGAACCATTCCCTGCCTTCCTACTTGAACGCCGAGGACCTCGGCCCCTGGGGCATTTACTTGCAGCAGGTCGATCGTGTCACGCCGTATCTGGGTTCGCTGGCCCGCTGGGTCGAGACCCTCAAGCGTCCCAAGCGCGCCCTGGTGGTCGATGTGCCCATCGAGATGGACAACGGCACCATTGCCCACTTCGAAGGCTATCGCGTGCAGCACAATATGTCGCGCGGCCCGGGCAAGGGCGGCGTGCGCTTCCACCAGGACGTGACGCTGTCGGAAGTGATGGCGCTGTCGGCATGGATGTCGGTCAAGAATGCTGCGGTCAACGTGCCTTACGGCGGTGCCAAGGGCGGTATCCGCGTCGATCCGCGCACGCTGTCGCGTTCGGAGCTGGAGCGTGTGACGCGCCGCTACACCAGCGAAATCAACTTCATCATCGGACCCAACAAAGACATTCCGGCACCCGATGTCAACACCAATGAACAGGTGATGGCATGGATGATGGATACCTATTCGATGAACTCCGGCAGCACCTCCACCGGCGTGGTCACGGGCAAGCCGATTTCGCTGGGTGGCTCGCTGGGCCGCCGCGAGGCCACGGGCCGCGGCGTGTTCGTGGTGGGTTCCGAGGCTGCCCGCAACCTGGGCATGGACATCAAGGGTGCGCGCGTGGCGGTGCAGGGTTTCGGCAATGTGGGTGCCGTGGCCGCCAAGCTGTTCCACGAAGCCGGCGCCAAGGTGGTGGCGGTGCAGGACCATCGCACCGCGTTGTACAACCCCGCCGGCCTGGACGTGCCCGCCATGATGGAATACGCCTCGCATAGCGGCACCATCGAAGGCTTCCAGGGCGAGACCATTTCCGCCGAGCAATTCTGGCAGGTGGATTGCGAAATCCTGATCCCGGCCGCGCTGGAAGGGCAGATCACCGCCCGCAACGCGCCCCACATCAAGGCACGCATGGTCATCGAAGGTGCGAACGGCCCGACCACGCCCGAGGCCGACGACATCCTGCGCGAGCGCAATATCCTGGTGGCGCCGGACGTTATCGCCAATGCCGGCGGCGTTACGGTTTCCTATTTCGAATGGGTGCAGGATTTCTCCAGCTTCTTCTGGACCGAGGAAGAGATCAACCAGCGCCTGGTACGAATCATGCAAGAGGCATTCCGTGCGATCTGGCAGGTCGCTCAGGACAACAAGGTTACCTTGCGCACGGCCGCCTTCATCGTGGCCTGCACGCGGATTCTGCAGGCGCGCGAAATGCGCGGCCTCTATCCCTGATGCAAGGCGCGGCTTGCCGCCGCGGCATCGCTGAGTAGCGATGCTGCGATGCAGCAACCGATTTGGCATTGGTAACGCGGCTGCCGGGCTTCCCGGCAGCCGCGTTGTCGTATGTGCCCGCTTCCCCCTCGCACGTGGGGCAAGCGGATCCCGCGCTGCCGGACTGGCCGCCTGGCGCGCAGGAACAAGGGCTTTGCGGGAGTGGAGGGAGGCCTCGGTTTTGCCCCGCAAACCATGCCCCGATTGGCTCTGTTAGGGGAAAAACCCGTTGTCTTGAGTGCGTGCGTGCGCAATACTATTTCGTCGGCGGGTGGTTTTTTGTTAGAGTCCCGCCTTTCTCTTCATGGTCAAGGAGATGTTATGAATGTTGCCAAGTTGGCTTCCCTGATGATTGCTGCTGGCGTGCTGTGCGGAACCGCGCAAGCTGCGGAGCAACTGACGGGCACGCTGCAGAAGATCAAAGACACCGGTGTGATTACGCTTGGCGTTCGTGAGTCGTCGATTCCGTTCAATTACAACCTCGGCGGCGTGCGCCAGGTCGGCTATTCCTACGATATCAATGTCAAGATCGTGGAAGCCATCAAGGACCAGCTGAAGCTGCCGAACCTGCAGGTCAAGGAAATCCCGATCACCTCGCAGAACCGTATCACACTGCTGCAGAACGGCACCATCGACATCGAGTGCGGTTCCACGACCAATAACCTCGAGCGCCAGAAGCAGGCTTCGTTCACCACCAGCATCTTCATCATCGGCACCCGTATCATGGTGAAGAAGGATGGGGGCATCAAGGACTGGGCCGACCTCAAGGGCAAGAACGTGGTGACCACCGCCGGCACCACCTCGGAACGCCTGTTGCGCAAGATGAACGATGACCAGAAGCTGGGCATGAACATCATCAGCACCAAGGATCACGGCCAGTCGTTCCTGACGCTGGAGTCGGGCCGCGCCGTCGCCTTCATGATGGACGACGCGCTGCTGTACGGCGAACGCGCCAAGGCCAAGAACCCGGCCGACTGGATTGTGGTGGGCAAGCCGCAATCGCGCGAGTCCTATGGCTGCATGATCCGCAAGGATGACGCACCGTTCAAGAAGCTGTCGGACACCGTGATCAGCGGCATGATGAAGGATGGCTCGATCAACACGCTGTACACCAAGTGGTTCCAGCAGCCGGTACCGCCCAAGGGGCTGAACCTGGACTTCCCGCTGTCGGAAGACATGAAGGCGCTGTTCAAGACGCCGAACGACAAGGCGCTTGACTGATACTGGGATTCCGGTTGTGTGAAACGGAAGGCATGTCCTTCCGTTTCTTTTTGAGGACACATCATGAACTACAGCTGGCATTGGGGTGTATTCCTCGAACAAGCGGCCCAGAACGAGACCTACCTGGACTGGATGATTTCCGGCCTGAAGGTCACCCTTGCACTCGGCCTCTCGTCGTGGATCATCGCCCTCGTCATCGGATCCGTGCTCGGCGTGCTGCGCACGGTGCCCAACAAGTGGCTGTCCGGCCTGGCCGCGACCTACGTCGAGATCTTCCGCAATATCCCGCTGCTGGTGCAGTTGTTCATCTGGTATTTCGTCATGCCCGAGCTGTTGCCCGGTGGCGAGGCGATCAAGCAGATGAACCCGTTCGCGCAGCAGTTCATTGCCGCCATGCTCTGCCTGGGCACGTTTACCGCGGCCCGGGTTTGCGAGCAGGTGCGCTCGGGGATCTACTCGCTGCCGCCCGGCCAGAAGAACGCCGGCCTGGCGATGGGTTTCACGCTGGCCCAGACTTACCGCTACGTGCTGTTGCCCATGTCGTTCCGCGTCATCGTGCCGCCGCTGACCTCCGAGTTCCTGAACATCTTCAAGAACTCCGCGGTGGCGTCGACCATCGGCCTGCTGGAACTGGCCGCCCAGGGGCGCCAGCTGGTGGACTACACGGCGCGCCCGTATGAGTCCTTCATTGCGGTGACGTTGATGTACGCGCTGATCAATATCGTCGTCATGCTGCTCATGCGCTGGGTCGAAGGCCGCACCCGCGTGCCTGGCTTCATCGGCAGCAAGTAAGGGGAGACGTCATGGCATATTCATTTGATTTCAGCTCGATCAACCCGACCACGCTGGAAGTGCTCGGCGAGGGCATGCTTGTCTCGCTCAAGATCACTGTCACGGCGGTGGTGGTCGGCATCGTCTGGGGAACCATCCTGGCGATGATGCGGCTGTCTTCCATCAAGCCCCTGAACTGGTTCGCGCAGGGCTACGTCACCATCTTCCGGTCGATTCCGCTGGTGATGGTGCTGTTGTGGTTCTTCCTGATCATCCCGCAGCTCCTGCAGAAGACGTTCAACCTGTCGCAGGCGTCGGACCTGCGCATGACCTCGGCGCTGATCGCCTTTGCCTTGTTCGAGGCGGCGTACTATTCCGAGATCATCCGGGCGGGTATCCAGAGCGTGTCGCGCGGGCAGATGTTTGCCGCGCAGGCCATGGGCATGACCTACGGGCAGGCGATGCGGCTGGTGATCCTGCCGCAGGCCTTCCGCAACATGGTGCCGCTGCTGCTGACCCAGGGCATCATCCTGTTCCAGGATACGTCGCTGGTGTACGTGAGCGCGCTGGCGGATTTCTTCGGCCAGGCCTACGGCATCGGCGAGCGTGACGGTCGCATCGTGGAGATGCTGCTGTTCGCCGGCCTGGTGTATTTCATTATCTGTTTCTCCGCATCGCTGCTGGTTAAGCGTTACCAGAAAAAGGTGGCCGTATGATCGAAATCAATAACGTCTCCAAGTGGTACGGCGCCTTCCAGGTGCTGACCGATTGCACCACCAAGGTCGCCAAGGGCGAGGTGGTGGTGGTGTGCGGCCCGTCGGGTTCCGGCAAGTCGACGCTGATCAAGACCGTCAATGCGCTCGAGCCGTTCCAGAAGGGTGACATCATCGTGGATGGCACTTCGGTGGGCTCGCCCAAGACCAACCTGCCCAAGCTGCGTTCGCGGGTTGGCATGGTGTTCCAGAACTTCGAGCTGTTTCCCCACCTGTCGATCACCGAGAACCTGACCATCGCCCAGATGAAGGTGCTCGGCCGCTCGAAAGAGGAAGCCACCGCCAAGGGCCTGAAGTACCTGGACCGGGTGGGCCTGAAAGCCCAGGCGGCGAAGTATCCTGGCCAGTTGTCCGGCGGCCAGCAGCAGCGCGTGGCGATTGCCCGCGCGCTGTCGATGGATCCGATCTGCATGCTGTTCGACGAACCCACCTCGGCGCTGGACCCGGAGATGGTCAACGAAGTGCTGGACGTGATGGTGCAACTGGCGCAGGAAGGCATGACCATGATGTGCGTGACCCACGAAATGGGTTTTGCCCGCAAGGTGGCCAACCGCGTGATCTTCATGGACCAGGGCAAGATCGTCGAGGACTGCGCCAAGGAAGAGTTTTTCGGCAATATCGACGCGCGCTCCGAGCGGGCCAAGCAGTTCCTGTCGAAGATCCTGCATCACTGATGATGGGTCAAAACCATCAGGCATGACGAAGGCTGTCACTCCCTCTCCCCTCAGGGGGAGAGGGTTGGGGAGAGGGGGGGCTTAGCCAGGAGCCACTGGAGACGAAGCCAACGGTTTTATCCAGCGCGCGGCGGCATTTGATGCGTCCGCCCTCTCCACCGGCTTGCTCTCCCGCAGGCGGGAGAGGGGAGTCCACATTCCCGGATTCAACTCCCACTGCAATCGCGCCTCACAGTATCCGGCTCGGCGACTGGAAATCGGCCGCCTGCAGCGTCAGTTCCCGCATGGCGCCGACCAGCGGCCGCGAATCGTCGCGCCGCCATTGAAAAGAGTAGGCAAGGGGAAGCAGCGGCGGATCGCTGCGCAGGATGCGCAGCGCCCCGCGTTTCGCCAGCGATTGCGCCCAGCTCTGGGGCAGGATGCCGACACCTATTCCTTCGACCAGCATCCCGGCCACGGCGCCCCAGTGATTGCAGACGATGCGCCGTTCCGGCAGGCTGCCCCGGCCATCCAGCCATTCATCGAGCAGGCGCGTCACGCCCGAGCCGGTTGGCAAGGTCACCAGGGGCCTGTCGCCGAGGGTTTCCGGGCTGACCGGGGCGGAGCGGCCAGTTGCCTGTGCCGACATGCACCAGACAAATTTCGCTTGTGCTATCGCATGGGAAGCAACAGTGCCGCGCGTTGACTTGCCGGCCACCACGGCGAAATCGAGCTCGCCGTCTTCGACGCGCTTTTCCAGCGCCTCGCCAATGCTGACATGGGTTTCCAGTTCCAGGCCGGGATGTGCCTCGGTGATCATCCGCACCAGCCGCGGCAGCCAGGTCAGCGCGGTGAGTTCCCCCACGCCGAAGCGGCATTTGCCATGCAGGCCCGCCACGGTGCCGATCTCGATGCGCAGTTCGTCGGCCGCGCGCAGCAGCGCATGGGCGCGCGGAACCAGCCGGTTGCCGGCGTCGGTGAGGGCCGCCTTGTGCCCGCTTCGATCGAACAGTGCCTGACCCAGCGAATCCTCGAGCTCGGCGATGCGCTTTGAGAGCGATGACAGGGAAAGATGCAGTCGCTGGGCCGCAATGGCGAAGCTCGAGCAGGTGGCCGCCCAATAGAATGCCTCGAGTTGTTTGAGGGTCATGATCTGGTGAGATCAGGCCGGCCGGCGCGTGGCGCGCCGGCTTCTCCGCAGCGTTTTCCCCTGGCTGGCGATGCCTGATACTAATTGAATAAAAGAGAACATAGTATCGGAAATAAATTCGCTTTATGGAATAAAGAGGCCGGCATAGAGTGCGTGTCATCGATCCGCACCCATACCCCGACCATGACTTCAGCCACGGATGCCACCGGCTCCACCCGGCCTACCAACCGCGGCTTCGCCGCCCCGCTGAAACAGGCCTCGCGCGAGTTGCAGCGCATCCTGTCCCTGGATGATTTCGAGCACGCTGCCAGGCGCCGTCTGCCACGGCCGATCTATGGCTATATCGCGGGCGCGGCGGAAGACAACCGCTCGCGCCAGGAAAACCGCGCATCCTTCGACGACTACGCGCTGAGCACGCGCGTGCTTGTGGACGTATCCCGGCGCACCCAGAGCGTGGAGCTCTTCGGCAAGACCTATGCCTCGCCCTTTGGCATTGCGCCGATGGGACTGAGCGCGCTGTCGGCTTACCGCGGCGATATCGTGCAGGCGCGCGCGGCGCAGGCGGCCTGCATTCCGATGGTGCTGAGCGGCTCGTCGCTGATCCGCCTTGAAGACGTGTTCGCGCAGGCCCCGGATGCCTGGTTCCAGGCCTATGTGCCGGGCGACGCGGCACGTATCGATGCCCTGCTGGACCGCGTGCAAGCCTCCGGCTGCCGCACCCTTGTCGTGACCGTGGACATTCCGGTCGCGGGCAATCGCGAGAACAATGTGCGCAGCGGGTTCTCAACGCCGCTGCGGCCCAGCCTGCGCCTGGCGTACGACGGCATCACCCGCCCGAAGTGGCTGGCCGGCACGTTCGCGCGCACGCTGCTGCGCCACGGCATGCCGCATTTCGAGAACTCCTTTGCCGAACGTGGGGCGCCGATCTTGTCGGCCAATGTGCTGCGCGACTTTTCCGCGCGCGACCATCTGGACTGGAGCCACCTCGAGCATATTCGCCGCCGTTGGAAGGGCGTGCTGATCGTGAAGGGAATCCTCGGCGCGCAAGACGCCACGCTGGCCCGCGACAAAGGTGCCGATGGCATCGTGGTATCGAATCACGGCGGCCGGCAGCTCGACGGGGCAGTGGCCCCCTTGCGCGTGCTGCCCGAGATCGTGGCGGCGGTTGGCACGCTGCCGGTGATGATGGACGGCGGCATTCGCCGCGGCACCGACGTCCTGAAGGCACTGGCGCTCGGCGCGAAGCTGGTATTCGTCGGGCGGCCCTTCAACTACGCCGCATCCGTGGCGGGCGAAGCCGGCGTGACGCACGCGATCAACCTGCTGCGCGACGAAGTCGACCGGAACATGGCCATGCTGGGAGTTCGCCAGTGCGCCGAGCTGAGTCCGGCCTTGCTACATCACCGCTGACCGCTGACCGCTGACCGCTGACCGGTCGTCGGTCCATTCCAGACTACTATCAAGGAGACCGCATATGAACAGGCATTCTTTTCTCAAGCTGTGCACTATTGCCATCTGCGCCGCCGGTGCGCCGGCGATCCATGCCCAGTCCTACCCCACCAAGCCGGTGCGGCTGGTGGTGCCGTTCTCTCCCGGCGGCACGACCGATATCGTGGCCCGCGTGATTTCGGCGCCGCTGAGCAAGGAACTGGAGCAAACGGTAGTGGTGGAGAACAAGGCCGGGGCAGGCGGCGTGCTCGGCGCGGCCGAGATCGCGAGGGCCAACCCGGACGGCTACGCGCTGGGCGTGGCGACGGTGTCCACCACGGCCACCAATCCAGCCATCAACCCGAAGATTCCCTACGATCCGCTCAAGGACTTCACGCCCATCATCAATATCGCGGCGACGCCCAACGTCCTTGCGGTGCATCCTTCGTTCCCGGCGAAGAACTATCAGGCCTTCATCGCCGAGCTGAAGAAGAACCCGGCCAGGTACAGCTATGGCACGGCAGGCACCGGCTCCATCGGGCACCTGCAAATGGAGCTCTTCAAGAGCCTGGCTAACCTGTCGATCATGCATGTGCCCTACAAGGGCTCGGGTCCGGCGCTGAACGACGCCGTGGCCGGGCAGGTGGGGGTCGTCTTCGATAACCTGCCGTCCGCGCTTCCCTTTATCAAGGATGGCCGGCTGATTCCCATTGTCGTGTCCGCGCCGGCGCGGGTGGCACAGCTGCCGAACGTTCCCACCTTCAAGGAAGTCGGCCTCGAGCCTGCCAACCGCATGGCGTTCTACGGCATCTACGGCCCGAAGGCGCTACCGCAGGCCGTGGTGGAGCGCGTCAACGTGGCGGTGAGGAAATCGCTTCAGGATCCCGCCGTGCGCAGCCGCATCGAAGCGACGGGATCCCTGGTGGTGGCCAATACGCCCGAGCAGTTCCGCCAGCAGATCGCGCAGGAATACGAAATCTACAAGCGTACGGTAGCCGTGCAGAAACTCACTCTCGACTGAGGGCTGGCAGGGAGCGGTGCCACAGGGGCATCCGGGGGGATGGTTCAGGTGCAGGCGCTGTTGGCGGCGTTCTTGGCCTGGACTTCGGGCGGGATCGGCACGGTCAGCGTCATCACCGCGCGGCCCTCCTCGAACATCATCAGCTCGCCCGGCGCGAAGGCGGTCCAGGTCTCGTTGTCGGTCAGCGGCGCGGTGGCGATCACCGCCACGCGGTCGTCGGGCGTGGTGACCTGGGCAAAGTCGATCGACAGGTCGGCGTCGATCAGGTGTGCGGTGGAGAATGGCCACTGGCGCACGATGTAGTACAGGCGGGTGGAGCAGTGGGCGAACAGCGCCTGCCCGTTCGACAGCAGGAAGTTGAAGACGCCATGCAGCGTGATCTCGCGCGTGATGTCGGCCAGCGCGTGGCAGAGTTCGTTGAGCGGCGGCTGCGAGCCGGGGAAGCGCTTGCGCAGCCCCTGCATCAGCGTGCAGAAGGCGAGTTCGCTGTCGGTATCGCCTACCGGCTGGTAGACCCCGGACAGGAAGGGCGAGAAGTCCTTCAGGTCGCCGTTGTGGGCGAAGATCCAGTGCCGGCCCCAAAGCTCGCGCATGAAGGGGTGGCAGTTCTCCAGCAGCACCGTGCCCTGGGTCGCCTTGCGGATATGCGAGATGACGTTCTTGGACTTGATCGGGTAGCGCTTGATCAGGTCGGCCACCGGCGAGGTGCCGGCGGACTGGTTGTCGATGAACAGGCGGCAGGCCTTGTCCTCGAAGAACGCCACGCCGAAACCGTCGGCATGGTGATCCGTGACGCCGCCGCGGGCGGCGAAGCCGGTAAAGGAGAACGTCACGTCGGTCGGCGTGGCGCAGTTCATGCCGAGCAGCTGGCACATGGCGGGGCACCGGACCGGCAGCGGGCTGCCGGATTGCAATAGAATGTTCCATTATCCGGCCTGCCCGGGTTATCTGCCAAGCGCATCGCGTTTTGCAGTGCGTTCCCTCCCGATTTCAAAGCCCGTTCAGCGGGTCTCCGAGACATGAGCAAATACAAGATCGCAGTCATCCCAGGCGATGGCATCGGCACCGAAGTGATGCCCGAGGGGCTGCGCGTGATGGACGCCGCCGCGCGCCGCTTCGGCATCGACATGCAGTTCGACCACTTCGACTTCTCCAGCTGCGACTATTACGCCCGCCACGGCAAGATGCTGCCGGACGACTGGTTCGACACCCTGGTCAAGTACGATGCCATCTACTTTGGCGCGGTGGGCTGGCCGGACGCCGTGCCCGATCATGTCTCGCTCTGGGGCTCGCTGCTGCAGTTCCGTCGCTCTTTTGACCAGTACGTCAACCTGCGCCCGGTGCGGCTGATGCCCGGCATCCGCAGCCCGCTGGTGGACCGCGACGGCAATGCGCGCAAGCCCGGCGACATCGATTTCTACGTGGTGCGCGAGAACACCGAGGGCGAGTATTCCAGCATTGGCGGGCGCATGTTCCCCGGCACCGACCGCGAGGTGGTGATCCAGGAGACAGTGATGACGCGCACCGGCGTGGACCGCATCCTCAGGTTTGCCTTTGAACTGGCGCAAAAGCGGCCGGGCAAGCATCTGACTTCGGCCACCAAGTCCAACGGCATCTCCATCACCATGCCGTACTGGGATGAGCGGGTGGAAGCCATGGCAGCGAACTACCCTGGCGTGAAGGTCGACAAATACCACATCGACATCCTGACCGCGCACTTCGTCCAGCACCCGGACTGGTTCGACGTGGTGGTCGCCAGCAACCTGTTCGGCGACATCCTGTCCGACCTGGGCCCGGCCTGTACCGGCACCATCGGTATCGCGCCCTCGGGCAATATCAATCCGGACCGCACCTTTCCCAGCCTGTTCGAGCCGGTGCACGGCTCGGCGCCGGACATCGCCGGGCGTGGCGTAGCCAACCCGATCGGCCAGATCTGGTGCGGCGCCATGATGCTGGAACACCTGGGCCAGCCGGAAGCCGGCGCGGCCGTGCTCGGTGCTATTGAAACGGTGCTGTCGGCAGGGCCGGACCATGCCCCGCTGACCCGCGATATCGGCGGCAAGGCCGGTACGGCTGACCTGGGCCAAGCCATCGCGGAGGCCCTGTGAACGCGATCGCCCAATCCCTCCCGGCCAGCGCGGCCGATGCGCGCGCCTTGCTGCTTGATACCTTCCGCGCCGCGGTGGCGGCGGCCGACCCGTTGCGCATCGTGGCGGACCACCTGCCGCCGCCCAAGCCAGGCGGGCGCACCCTGGTGGTCGGCGCGGGCAAGGCGGCGGCCTCGATGGCACTGGCGGTGGAGCAAGCCTACGCCGCGCTGGACCGCACCCACATGATCGAGGGGCTGGTGGTTACGCGCTACGCCCACGGCCTGCCGACCGAGCACGTCCGCGTGATCGAGGCCGGCCATCCGGTGCCGGACGAAGCCGGCGAGCGCGCCGCAGCCGAGATCCTCGCGCGGGTGAGCGCACTCGGCCCCGAGGACAGCCTGATCGTGCTGGTTTCGGGCGGTGGCTCGAGCCTGCTGTCGCTGCCCGCCGAGGGCATCGCCATGGCGGACCTCAAGGCCACCACGCAGGAACTGTTGCGCTGCGGCGCGCCCATCACGGACATGAACATCGTGCGCAAGCACCTGTCGCGCATCCAGGGCGGGCGGCTCGCCCAGGCCAGCCGCGCTCCCGTGACCACGCTGATCGTGTCCGATGTGGCCGGGGACGACCCGAGCGCGATTGCGTCCGGCCCCACCGTGCCGGACCCGAGCACCTATGCGGATGCGCTGGCTATCCTGCGCCGCTACGGCGCGGTGGTGCCGCCGGTGGTGCAGGACTACCTCGAACGCGGCGCCCGCGGCGAAGTGGCGGAAACGCCCAAGCCCGGCGATCCGCTGTTCGCGCGGGTCGAAAACCGCGTCATCGCCACTGCCCACGGCAGCCTGGTGGCCGCTGCGGATCACTTCCGCGCGCAGGGTATCCAGCCGGTGGTGCTGGGCGACACGGTGACGGGCGAGGCACAGGAAGTGGCGCGTGTGTATGCTGCGCTGGTCCGCGAGATTCGCGCGTACAATGCGCCGTTCGCGGTCCCGCTGGCACTGATTTCCGGCGGTGAATGCACCGTCACGCTGCCGCAGGGCGGTGGCGGGGCGGCCGCAAAGCCCCGTGGCGGGCGTTGCTCGGAGTTCCTGCTGTCGCTGGCGCTGGAACTGGACGGCGCCGATAATGTGTACGCCATCGCGGCCGACACCGACGGCATTGACGGCTCCGAGGACAATGCCGGCGCGTTGCTGGACCCGTCCACGCTAGACCGCGCGCAGGCCGCCGGCGCCCCGGCGCGTGCCCGGCTCGACGCGCATGACGCCTGGGGCTTCTTCGAGTCCGCGGGCGATCTCGTGGTGACCGGCCCCACGCGCACCAATGTGAATGACTACCGCGCCATCCTGATTCTGTAATCCCAAGAAAAGAGCCAGCCGCAACCGGCGGCCGGTTCCCCCCGAAGCCATGACCCAGACTCTCACCATCACCCGCCCGGACGACTGGCACCTCCACCTGCGCGACGGCACGGCCCTGGCGGCCGTCCTGCCCGATACCGCGCGCCAGTTTGCCCGCGCCATCATCATGCCCAACCTGAAGCCGCCCGTGACCACGGTGGCGCAGGCCGCGGCCTACCGCGACCGCATCCTGGCCGCGCTGCCGGCGGGGCTGGCGTTCGAGCCGCTGATGACGCTGTACCTGACGGACAAGACCAGCGCCGAGGAGATCGTCGCGGCCAAGGCCAGCGGCTTCGTGCACGGGGTCAAGCTCTATCCCGCGGGCGCCACCACCAATAGCGACGCCGGCGTGACCGACCTGCGCCACTGCGCCGCCGCGCTCGAAGCCATGCAGCGCGTTGGCCTGCCGCTGCTGGTGCACGGCGAAGTGACCGACCCGGCAATCGATATCTTCGATCGCGAAGCCGTCTTTATCGACCAGGTGATGACGCCGCTGCGCCGCGATTTCCCCGCCCTGAAAGTGGTCTTCGAGCACATCACCACCAAGGACGCCGCCGAGTACGTGCGCGACGCCGAAGGCCCGGTCGCCGCCACCATCACCGCGCATCACCTGCTGTACAACCGCAACGCCATCTTCACCGGCGGCATCCGCCCGCACTATTACTGCCTGCCGGTGCTCAAACGCGAGACCCATCGCGAGGCCCTGGTTGCCGCGGCGGTATCGGGCAGCCCGCGCTTCTTCCTCGGTACCGACAGCGCCCCCCACGCACGCGGCCTGAAGGAACATGCCTGCGGCTGCGCCGGTTGCTATACCGGGCTGCACGCCATGGAGTTGTACGCGGAAGCCTTTGAGGCGGCCGGCGCGCTGGACAAGCTGGAAGCTTTCGCGAGCTTCAATGGCCCGGCCTTCTACAGCCTGCCGCGCAACAGCGGCACGCTCACCCTGAGCCGCGAGGACTGGCAACTGCCGGCCGAACTGCCCTACGGCGATACCACCCTGGTCCCGCTGCGTGGCGGTGAAACACTGCGCTGGAAAGCCCGCTAAGCCACGCTGGCGAAGCGGAAGCGGATGCTGTAGTGGATGTGAAGAACCAGGGCCGGGCTACGTCGGCTTCACATGATGCGGCCGCCGGGACCCGGCTGGCCGCGGCGGTGGCGGAGGTCGACTGGGCCCGGCCATGGTTTCGCCCCTTCGCCGCGCACGGCACGGCACTTGCCTCGGCGCTGCAGGGCGGCGCCGACTTGCGCGCTGCCCTCAGCGAAATGGCCACGCGGCTCGCGTTGCGCAATGCCCGCGGCGTGCCCTTGCGCTTCGTGCCGCAAGCGGAGCTGCCGGCAGGCACCGCCTACGAGGCGCATATCTTCGCCACCGGTACCGTGCCGACGCGCGACAACCTGCACGACTTCTTCAATGCCCTGATCTGGCTGCATTTTCCCCGGTCCAAGCGCGTGCTGAACCGGCTGCAGGCCCACGCCATCGCCGCGACCGGCGTGCAGAGCCGCCGTGGGAGCCTGCGCGATGCCGCCACCTTGTTCGACGAAAACGCCATCCTCTTCCTGAGTGCCGATAGCGGCCTGGAATCCGTGCTGCGCGGCTTTGGCTGGGAACATCTGTTCGTGGCGCGGCGATCGGTCTGGGTGGGTGGCGGCGACGCGGACTGCGACGGCGCCAGCTGCAGCGTGGTGCCGTTCGGTCACGCCCTGCTGGAAAAACTGGTGCGGCCTTACAAAGCCCTGACCGCGCACGCCTGGCCGCTGGCGGTTCCGCCGGAAGCCGGCGCCGCGCTGCCCGGCTCGCTGGACGATTCCGTGTGCGCCTCGCTCGAGGCCGCCGAACTGCACAGTGGCCGCTTTGCGCCATTACCGGTGCTGGGCATCCCCGGCTGGTGCGAAGCCAATTGCGATCCGGCCTTTTACGCGGATACCAGCGTGTTCCGCAGGGGGCGCCGCGCCCAGGCCGCCTAGCGGGCAAGGCGCGCGGGTGGCGGTTTTGCGGGCCAGGCGGCCAATCGGTGTTAGACTGCGGGCCGCAAAGCAGGCCAGACAATCGCTGCTTGCACCCGCAAGGTGTGCAAGGGGAGGAAAGTCCGGACTCCACAGGGCAGGGTGTTGGCTAATAGCCATCCACGGCAACGTGCGGAATAGGGCCACAGAGACGAGTCTTGCCGCCGGGTTCGCCCGGTGGGAAGGGTGAAACGCGGTAACCTCCACCTGGAGCAATCCCAAATAGGCAGGCATTGAGGCGGCCCGCTGAGCCTGCGGGTAGGGAGCTTGAGCCGGTCGGTAACGGCCGGCCTAGAGGAATGATTGTCACGTGCCGGCAACCGCAAGGAAGCCGGTGCGCACAGAATCCGGCTTATCGGCCTGCTTTGCTTCTCGAATTTCCCGGCGTGGCCAGCCGCCCATCCGCATGGGCGCGCGCTGGCCGGGCCTGCCGTGCGGGGCTTATGCCTCGACGATCTCCATCGTATGCGTGATTTCCGCCGTCTTGGCCAGCATGATCGAGGCCGAGCAATACTTGTCGTGCGACAGCTGGATGGCGCGCTCGACGGTGGCGGGGTTCAGGTTCTTGCCGCTGACCGTGAAGTGGAAGTTGATCCGGGTGAACACCTTGGGATCCTCGCCGGCACGCTCGGCTTCGAGCTTCACGCTGCAGCCGCGCACGTCTTGCCTGCCACGCTTCAGGATCAGCACCACGTCATAGGCGGTGCAACCCCCGGTACCCAGCAATACCATTTCCATCGGACGCGGCGCCAGGTTGTGGCCACCGCCTTCGGGCGCGCCGTCCATGGCCACGATATGGCCACTGCCCGTCTCGGCCACGAAGCTCATGCCGTCGGTGCCCATCCAAGTCACTTTGCATTCCATTTTGTTCGTTCCTGCGCTCTGGTGAGTGCGTATCCGATCACGAACACGCGATTTCGAAACTTGCTTTTTTGAGTATAGGGCACTTGTCCGGAAGTGCCGTAATTCGGCTATTTTGCCGAAAACTGAAGTTTTCCTCTAAGATGACAGTACGATGACAGTGTACGTTTCATCTAAGCATTTGATTTTATTGTATAAAAAGTAAAATCCTGTGCTCTGACAATTTTTTACAATGCGAAATGACATTTCGCACTGCAAATTCCCTTGCGCTGCGAAGGCGCTCGTGTATAATTTGAATCATTGAACGACGGCGCACACGGCGCCGCAGAGTGCGAAAGCGAACCGCACCACGAGCCAGCCCCGTCGATCTCCCAGTGTCTCCTCCACCCTCCTCCTTTGGTGGATTCAAACCCAAGCTCGATAGCTTGGGTTTTTTTTATTCTGCGCCCGCCGGCGCAAGCGCGCCGGCCCAGCCAAGTGCTCGTTGCGCTGCTTCTGGCCGTCGCCATCGGTTTGGCGACGAACCACCGGCGGCAGGGATGGCACCATCTTGACGCAATCCCCCAACTTTGCTTGTACTTGTGCCTGATTCCGCAGTATACTCGTCGGCTTTTCCGTCATGCCCGCGGGAAAGAATTCAGGGAGAGCCTGCACACACAAGCAGGAAGGTCAGATCCTAAGGGTCGACCGACGACGCAAGTCATGTTTCGGGCAGGTTCTACAAAGTCTCAGGAAAAATCATGAAGACCTTTTCCGCAAAGCCTGCAGAGGTTAAGCGCGACTGGTACGTGATTGACGCGACGGACAAAGTCCTCGGCCGTGTTGCCAGCGAAGTGGCACGCCGACTGCGCGGCAAGCACAAGCCGGAATTTACTCCGCACGTCGACACGGGTGATTACATCATCATCGTCAACGCAGCCAAGCTGCGTGTCACGGGTACCAAAGAAACCGACAAGAAGTATTATCGTCACTCGGGCTACCCGGGCGGCATTTACGAAACGACGTTTGGCAAGATGCAGCAGCGTTTCCCGGGCCGCGCCCTGGAAAAAGCTGTCAAGGGCATGTTGCCGAAGGGCCCGCTGGGCTATGCAATGATCAAGAAGCTGAAGGTTTACGCCGAAGCTGATCATCCGCATGAAGCACAGCAGCCTAAGGCGCTGGAAATCTAAGGGGGCCATCCATGATCGGAAATTGGAATTACGGTACTGGCCGCCGCAAGAGCGCCGTGGCTCGCGTCTTCATCAAGTCGGGCAAGGGCGATATCATCGTCAACGGCAAGCCCATCAGTGAATATTTCGCTCGCGAAACCTCGCTGATGATCGTGCGCCAGCCGCTCGAACTGACTGCCAACGTAGAGACCTTCGACATCAAGGTCAACGTGACCGGCGGCGGTGAAACGGGTCAAGCCGGCGCAGTGCGCCACGGCATCACCCGTGCACTGATCGACTACGATGCCACTTTGAAGCCGACGCTGTCCAAGGCCGGTTTCGTCACGCGCGATGCGCGTGAAGTGGAACGTAAGAAGGTTGGTTTCCACAAGGCGCGTCGTCGGAAGCAATTCTCGAAGCGTTAATGTGTGTTCGGCGGATCCGGTGCAACCGGATCTGGCTGCGCAAGAAAAACCGCACGGTTCGCCGTGCGGTTTTTTTTTTGCCGTGCCTGGCTACAAGACGCGGGAGTTGCGCTCAATGACGGGTTTTAACCACCTTTTACAAATACTTTGCATCTCCCCGGATACAATCCCTGCTCCTGTCGCCCGGAGAACCCGCCGATGAACCGTTGGCCAGACAACCCGCACCGCGCCGGCCTGCCTGCGCTGTGCACCCGTGGCGAATGAAGTACCGTTTGCCGCGCCCGCGCCGGAGTTCGCTGTCCAGGCGCCTGGCGGTACGTTCGCATCTGCCGTGGCCGATGCGCGCGCTGGCCGCGGTCCTGGTTGTCGTTGTGGGGGCGCTTGTCGCAGGGTGGGCGTATGACGCCGGCCGGCGGCTGACGGGCGCGGCACCGGACATCACGGCGGAGAACGCGGCGCTGCGGCAGCAGGTGGCGTCGATGGCGGCGCAGCGTGAACGCTTGCAGGCGGTGGCCAATACGGCCGAAGCACAGCTGCAGATGGCGCGTGCCGCCCAGGAAGGCCTGGCCCAGCAGTTGAAGGCGGCGGAAGGCGAGGTCGCCCAGGTCAAGGAGGATCTGGCCTTCTTCGAAAGCCTGTTGCCGGCCAGCGGCAATACCTCCGGCATCCATGTCCGGAGTTTTCGCGTCAGTCTCGATGAGGCCGACGCACTGAAAATGCATTATCGCTTGCTGATAATGCAGGGTGGATCCAAGGCTTTTTCATCCTTGCCTGAATTCCGGGGTGAGTTACAGTTGGTCGTTTCGCTGATGCGGGATGGCAATCCGGTCACTTTGAGCCTGCCCGAAGCCGGGACCAGCGCGCTGCCGGGCTTGCGCCTGACGCATTACCAGCGGATCGAAGGTGCTTTCGCGCTGCCCGCCGGTGCCGTGGCGCGGGCGGTGACAGTACGAATTTTGCAAAACGGTCAGTTGCGCGCGACCCAGACGGCAATGCCGTGAGGCTTGCGCTGGGCCAGCAACGAGAAGAGGGACCTATGTTGTTTTCCAAGAAGAAAGGCCTGGCGATCGATACCCTGATTGGCCAGCACAGCGTGATCGAGGGCGACCTGACATTTTCGGGTGGTCTGCGCCTGGATGGACGGGTGCGCGGCAATGTGACGGCTGCCGCCGATCAGACCAGCATGCTGGTCATCAGCGAAAAAGGCGTGGTTGAGGGCGAAGTCCGCGTCGGCCACCTGATCCTGAACGGTACCGTCACCGGCCCGGTGCACGCCACCGAACTGCTGGAGTTGCAACCGCATGCGCGCGTGCAAGGTGAAGTGCACTACGCTGCGCTCGAAATGCACCAGGGCGCGTTAGTGGAGGGACGTCTGGTGCCGCTGGGCGGCGGCGAACCCAAGGCACTCCCCAACCTGCTCCTCGCCTCGGGTGCGCAGGAATCCGCCTGATACCGCATCTCCGGTCAGTCCGGGCAGCAGAACCCCTTGAATTCACAGGGTTTCGGCACGATCTTGCCAGAGCGCTTAAAATACAGGCGTATCTAAATAGGAGAACCCCATGAACGCAGTCGCAGAGGCACCCGTTACCGAGGACATGCCGGCCCCGTTCGTCTTTACCGACAGCGCTGCCGACAAGGTCAAGCAGTTGATCGAGGAAGAGGGCAATGCCGATCTGAAACTGCGCGTGTTCGTGCAGGGCGGCGGTTGTTCCGGCTTCCAGTACGGCTTCACCTTCGATGAAGAGGTGAACGAGGACGACACTACGCTGGACAAGAACGGCGTCACGCTGTTGATCGATTCGATGAGCTACCAGTACCTGGTGGGCGCGGAGATCGATTACAAGGAAGACATCAACGGCGCCCAGTTCGTGATCAAGAACCCCAACGCAAGCACCACCTGCGGCTGCGGCTCTTCGTTCTCGGTGTAAGGCTCGCCAGCGCGCCGCGGATTCGGCGGCAATAGAAAAGCGCACCTCGGTGCGCTTTTTTGTTGCTCAGGACCGCCGACGGCTTATTGATCTCGGCGCCACACAACCGGAAACCAGTCCTCGCGCATCCGCTCGCCGCTGCGCAGTCCGATTCCGGGGAAGGGCGGCGAGGTGCGCCCCGGCCGCTCCAGGTAGCGCACGTCGTCGCCCAGGAAACGGGCCGAGAAGGCGCGGCGGCGCCCCGTGCCGGCATTGCCCGCGGCGCCATGCACCGTGCGGAAGTCGAATACCACGGCATCTCCCGGCTCCAGTTCCGGCATCAGGATGGCGTGGCTGCCGTCGTCCACGTCCGGCATCTCCATGAACTGGTCGTCGCCGGCATAGAAATTCTCATTGCTGGCCCAGCGCTTTGGCCGCACCAGCTTGGGCCAGCGGTGCGAGCCCAGCACCACGCGCAAGGTGTTGGCCGTGGTGACCGGGTCCAGCGGGATCCAGTAGCTCGCGGTCTGCAATCCGTCCACGCAGTAATAAGGCAGGTCCTGGTGCCAGGGCGTGGGCTTGGCCGTGCCGGGTTCCTTGACCAGGATGTGCTCGTGGAACACTTGGACCGCCTCGGCCTGCATGATCTGCCCGGCGATCGCGGCGGCCGGGGAGTGCTCGATGAATCGGGCGAAGGGCGCGATGCGCTGCCAGTTACAGTAATCCTCGAAGAAACGGCCGCGTTCGCCGGTACCCACGTTCTCGATGGCGAAGGGGCCGGGCTCGGCGAGATTCTGCTCGAACCCTTCACGCAGCGAAGTCACCCAATCGGCGAAGGCGCCGCGCAGTACCAGGGCGCCGTCGCGCTGGTATGTCTCGATGTCGTCTGCAGTGATTTGCATGATGGTCCCTTGGGTGGCTGGTCCGGGACGAGTATCGGGCCAGGGCATCAATAGGAAAAGAATATATTTCCTATGTTGTAGTATAGGAAATCATGATCGCGTTCTCCTTCCGCCAGCTTGAGTACTTCGTCGCCGCCGCAGAGCACGGCAGCATCAGCGCCGCGGCTCGCGCCCGTCACGTATCGCAGCCCTCGGTGTCACAGGCGGTGGCCCAGCTCGAAGAGGTGCTGGGCGAAACCTTGTTCCGGCGTCAGGTGAGCCGCGGGCTGGAATTGACGCCGGCGGGACAGCGGTTGCTCGGGCGCGCGCGCGATATCCTGGCGCTGGCGGCCGGCCTGGCCACGGAGGGCGCCGGAGAGGCGGCGCGTGGCCTGAGCGGGCAGCTTTCTCTGACGTGTTTCCAGGACCTCGGCGCCTATTACGCGCCCCGGCTGCTGGCCGGATTCCGCCGCCTGCATCCGCACGTTGCCGTCACGCTGTTCGAAGCCGACCTGGCCACGGTGCACCGCGCGCTCACTGCCGGAAAGGCGGAACTGGCGCTGACCTACGATCTGGGTTTCGACCAGCGCATCCCGCGCTGGATACTGGCCCGGCTGGAGCCCTACGCGTTGCTGCCCGCCGGCCATGCGCTGGCCGGGCAGCCGAGCGTGAGCCTGAAGGACCTGGCGGGCGAGCGGCTGATCCTGGAGGACATCGCGCAGACACGCGAGTACTTCCTCTCGCTGTTCTGGGCACATGGCCTGCGGCCGCAACTGCACCAGTACACCCAGACCTTCGAGATGCAGCGCGGGCTGGTGGCGCATGGCTATGGCGTAGCCCTGTCGTGCACGCGGCCGGCGGGCGATCACAGCTATGACGGCCGACCCATCGTCTGCCTGCCGCTGCGCGAAGCCGTGACGCCCCAGCGCGTAGTGCTGGCGCGTTCGCCGGCAATGCGGCCTTCGCCGGTCGCCGAAGCGTTCATCCAGTGGGTTTGCGAGGCGGGGCACGCCGAGCCGGCATAGCGGCGCAGATGCCCGCGTGCTATCGCGGGTAGAGCGCGCCCAATACGCGCGGACCGGCTGCGCCGGTGACGGTCGGCACATTGCCGGGTGCTCGCCGCAGCATCTGGCGCGCCAGCCAGGCAAAGGCGATGCCTTCCACCTGCGATACCGGTACGCCCAGGTCGTCCGAGCTTTGCACCGTCACGCCGGGGAGCGCCCGCGCGAGCAGCGCCATCACGAAGCTATTGCGGGCGCCGCCGCCGCAGACGATCAGCCGCATGGCGTCGGGCGCGTGCGCGCGGACATCTCGGGCGATGGCCTCGGCCGTCAGCGCGGCCAGCGTGGCTTGCACGTCGGCGGGATCAAGCGGCTGGCCGAGCTGGGCGAGATGGCTCTCCAGCCAGGCGGGATGGAAGAGGTCGCGGCCGGTGCTCTTGGGCGGGGCCACGCTGAAGTAGGGCTCGGCAAGCAGGCGCGCCAGCAAGGCCTGGTCGACCTTGCCGCTGGTTCCCCAGGCGCCGTCGGCGTCGTAGGGCAGGCCGTGGTGCCGGTCGATCCAGTAGTCGAGCAGCACATTGCCCGGACCGCAGTCGAAGCCGGTGACGGGACGTGCCGCATCGCTTTCGCCAGCGGCCGGCAGCACGCTGATATTGGAAATGCCGCCGATATTGCAGGCCACCCGCGTCTCGGCTGCATCGCCGAAGAGGGCCTGGTGCAGCGCAGGTACCAGGGGCGCGCCCTGGCCGCCGGCGGCCACGTCGCGGCTGCGAAAATCGGCCACCACATCGATACCGGCAAGCTCGGCCAGCAACGCCGGCTGCTGGCTCTGGCGCGTGTAGCCGATGCCGTCGTAGAGGCCGGGCCGGTGGCGCACGGTCTGGCCATGCGCGCCGATCGCCGCGATGGCGGACGGTGCCATGCCGGCATCGCGCAGCAGCATCGCCACACAAGCGGCATAGACGCGCGCCAGCCCGTTGGCGGCCAGCGCCTCGCGGTGTATTTCATCGTCGCCTGGCTGCTGCAGCGCCGCGAAGGCCTCGCGCAGTTCGGCTGGGAAGGGCTGGTGGGCGGCCGCGAGGACCGCGGGACGCGGTCCCGAGAAATCCACCAGCACGCCGTCCGCGCCGTCCATGCTGGTGCCGGACATGATGCCGATAAAGCAATCCGGGGGTGCGGTCTGCATGCTGGCTGCGGCTCGTTTAGTTGTTGGCGGAAGCCACGTTGTAGGTGCGCAGCGCGTTGATGCGGCTCAGCATCTCGCTCGTATAGCTCAGGAACTGCTGGCGCGCCGGGCCCGACAGCGCGGGCGTGTCGAGCGCGGCGATGGCCAGCGGGTTCAGCGGCACGTCGTTGACGCGGAACTCATAGTGCAGGTGCGGGCCGGTGGCCCAGCCGGTCTGGCCAACGTAGCCGATGACCTGCCCCTGCGACACGCGCTGCCCGCGCTGCATGTTGGCAAAGCCGGACAGGTGGGCGTAGTAGGTGGAGTAACCGCTATGGTGCTTGAGGATGACGATGTTGCCGTAACCGTTCTGCTGGCCGACAAACTCGACCTGGCCGTCGCCCGCGGCCATGACCTTGGTGCCTGAAGGCGCGGCAAAGTCCACGCCCTTGTGTTGTGCCCATTGATGGTGCAGCGGGTGGTCGCGTCCGCCGAAGCCCGACGATACGCGCGAGAACTCCACCGGCGAGCGCAGGAACGGCCGCTTCATGCTGCGACCGTCAAAAGTGTAGTAAGCGCCCTGCGTGCTGCCTTCCGGGGCATACCAGAGCGCCTGGTGCAGCTGGTTGTTGTTGATCAGCTCGACCGCGACCACCCGGCCATTGCGCACAAAAGTACCGTCGCGGAATCCGGCTTCGTACACGATGCGGAAGCGGTCGCCGCTGGTGATGTCGTGATGGAAGTCGATCACGCCGGAGAAGATCGAAAGCATCTGCTGCACGATGTCGTCGGGCACGCTGGCCGCATCCATGGCCTTGAAGAAGCCGCCTGTGGCGATCGCGCCGGACAGCATCTCGTAGTGCAGTTCGTTTTTCACCGATTGCACGCGCGCCTTGTAGACCGGTTCGTCGTCGCCGACGCGCTCGATGACCAATTCGCGCGAGGCCTTTGCGTCACCTCCGAGGTTGGCCTGCAGCGACATCAGCAGGTTGTTCTCGTCGACCTCGGCCTGCACGGTCTGGCCGGGGTTGAGCTCGAACAGGCCGCGCGCCGTGGTGTTGCGGCGGATAAAGGCCTGCGCATCGGGGTCGTCCACGCCGAGCCGCTTGAGCAGGCTGGCAATGGTATCGCCGCGCTGCATGCGCTCCTCGCGCACAAAGGTGGCGTCGGTTTCGGTAAGCTGTTCTAGCTGGGCGCGCAAATCCGGCAGCCGGATGGCCTCCCGTACACGTGGAGCCTGGGGGTCGTCGTAAGCGTTACGGGGGGCCACGCCCATGGCGGCGGCCATGCCCAGCGTGAACACCGTGCCAACCGCTGCCGTCAACTGCTTGCGCCTTCGGGCGTGCAGGGCATTGGTCGGATCGACTAGAACCACCAGCTCACGCGCGAAAACTTCGCGGAGTCTGGACCACATCACGTAAAATTCACTCTTTGGTTCGGGCTGCGCTGCCGCGACGATTTTTTGCCTCGTCTGCCTTCCTCCCCCGAGGTGCGGCGCCTGCCATATTGGTTTGCCGCCTAGAATGGCGGTTGGCCCACGGGATTGTTCCCGTCAGCACAAGAAGCGCGGATTATACCAAAACCGGCCGCAAGCCGTTTTTGAGCCCCGTCTGAATTTTCATGTTTTTCAAAGACTTACGTCATGACTGAAGTTTCCTCCGGCGCTGCCACCTCCTACCCCCTCACGCCCTCCGTGATGCACGCGCTGGAGGTGTCCAAACGCGGTTGCGACGAACTGCTGGTCGAATCCGAATGGCTGGCGAAGCTCGCGCGCAGCGAGGCCACCGGTGTGCCGCTGCGCATCAAGCTGGGCCTGGACCCGACCGCGCCCGATATCCATATCGGCCACACGGTGGTGCTCAACAAGCTGCGTCAGTTGCAAGACCTGGGCCACCAGGTGATTTTCCTGATCGGCGACTTCACCTCCACCATCGGCGATCCTTCCGGGCGCAACGCCACCCGTCCGCCGCTGACCCGCGAGCAGATCGAGGCGAATGCCCAGACCTACTACAGCCAGGCCAGCCTGGTGCTCGATCCGGCCAGGACGGAGATCCGCTACAACAGCGAGTGGTGCGACCCGCTGGGCGCGCGCGGCATGATCCAGCTGGCCGCCAAGTACACCGTGGCGCGGATGATGGAGCGCGACGACTTCACCAAACGGTTCCGCACTGGGATTCCCATTTCGGTGCATGAGTTCCTTTATCCGCTCATGCAGGGCTACGATTCCGTCGCGCTCAAGGCCGACCTGGAGCTTGGCGGCACCGACCAGAAGTTCAACCTGCTGGTCGGGCGCGAACTGCAGAAGGAATACGGCCAGGAGCAGCAGTGCATCCTGACCATGCCGCTGCTGGTGGGCCTGGACGGCGTGGAGAAGATGTCCAAGTCCAAGGGCAACTACATCGGCGTGGCCGAAGCGCCGGGCGAGATGTTCGGCAAGCTGATGAGCATCTCGGACGACCTGATGTGGAAGTACTTCGAGCTGCTGTCGTTCCGGCCCATGAGCGAGATTGACCTGATGAAGCAGGAGATTTCCCTGGGCCGCAACCCGCGCGACTGCAAGGTGATGCTCGCGCAGGAGATCGTCACGCGCTTCCACAGCGCCGCCGATGCCGACCGCGCGCTGGAAGATTTCAACCACCGCGCGCGCGGCGGCGTGCCCGACGATATCCCCGCGGTCAGCCTGACCGGCGCACCGCTGGGTATCGCCCAGTTGCTCAAGCAGGCCAACCTGGTGCCGTCCACCTCGGAAGCCAACCGCAATATCGAGCAGGGCGGCGTCAAGATCGACGGCGCCATCGTCAGCGACAAGGGTTTGAAGGTGGCTGCCGGCACCTATGTCGTACAGGTGGGCAAGCGCCGTTTCGCGCGCGTGACGCTGGCTTGAGCCCGGCCGGGAACCGCGCATGATCGCGCTGATCCAGCGGGTCGCACAGGCCCGCGTCACCGTCGGCGGACGGACCACCGGCGAGATCGGCGCCGGGCTGCTGGCGCTGGTGTGCGCCGAGCGCGGCGATACCGAGGCGCAGGCCGAGCGCCTGCTCGCCAAGTTGCTGGCCTACCGCATATTCTCCGACACCGACGGCAAGATGAACCTGCCGGTGCAGGACATCGATGGCCGCGGTACGCGCGGCGGCCTGCTGGTGGTGTCGCAGTTCACGCTGGCCGCCGATACCAACAGCGGCACGCGGCCAAGCTTCACCCCGGCCGCGGCGCCGGCGGACGGCGAACGCCTGTACAACCATTTCGTGGCCAGGGCGCGCGCTGCGCATGGCGAGGTGCAGACCGGCGAGTTCGGCGCCATGATGCAAGTCAGCCTGATCAATGACGGGCCCGTCACGTTCTGGCTGCGGGTACCGCCCGCCGCCGCGCGCTGATGCCGTAGCCGCCGCGCCCACAGGATCGCCGATGACCCAGACCGTTACCCTTTTCATTGCCACCAGCCTCGACGGCATGATTGCCTCGCCCGACGGCGGGGTGGACTGGCTGTTTACCGCCGGCGACTACGGCTTCGAGCCCTTCCTCGCCAGCGTCGACCGTATCGTGTCGGGCCGTGTCACCTACGAGCAGAGCCTCGGCTTTGGGCCGTGGTCCTATGGCGACCGCCCCTTCCACGTGTTCAGCAGCAGCGCCGAACCGCTAGCGCGGCCCGAAGGCGGACCCTGGCGGATCGAACAGGAGGCCGAGCCGGTGCAGCAATGGCTGGCCCGCTTCAAGCATGAGCACAAGGACCGCGACGGGCACATCTGGCTGCTCGGCGGCGCGCAGGTGGCGCAGGCTTGCCTGGCCGCCGGCCTGGTCGATGCGATGGAACTGTTCGTCCATCCCGTCGTGCTGGGGCAGGGCATTGCCCTGTTCACCGGCAGCGGGCGTTCGGACTGGCGCCTGGAGGCGCATCGCGCTTTCGACGACGGCCTGCTACAACTCAGCTACCGCCTTACCTCACCGCCGGGACCGGCCACGGCCTGATCCCGCACGCCGCGCCGCGCGCGGCGCCTACCAGCAAGGAGAGACACATGAAACTCTGTAGCAAGGCTTTTGCCGACAACGGGCCCATTCCCGTCGAATTCGCCTTCTGTGCGATCGATCCCGCCACGCACGTGACACTGTCGAGCAACCGCAATCCCGACCTGCACTGGGACGAGGCCCCGGCCGAGACGCGCTCCTTTGTGGTGATCTGCCATGACCGCGACGTGCCCAGCCGTGGCGATGACGTCAACCAGGAAGGCCGCGAAGTGCCCGCCTCGCTGCCGCGCGTGGACTTCTTCCACTGGGTGCTGGTGGATATTCCGCCCGGCCTGCGCACGATTTCGGCCGGCAGCCACAGCGATGGCGTGATCGCTCGCGGCAAGCCGGGCCCCGAGGCAACCGGCGGCACCGCCGCCGCGGGCGGCCTGCGCCACGGCGTGAACGACTACACCGGCTGGTTCGCCGGCGACCCGGACATGAAGGGCGATTACTACGGCTACGACGGCCCCTGCCCCCCGTGGAACGACACCCTGGTGCACCACTACGTGTTCACCGTCTACGCGCTTGACCTCGACCGCCTGCCGCTGGATGGCACCTTCACGGGGGCGCAGGTGCGCGAAGCGATCCAGGGCCACGTACTGGCGCAGGCAGCGATCACGGGCACCTATACCCTCAATCCGAAGCTCGCCGGCCACCCGGCACAGTAAGCTACCGGCAGGCGGTGCGAAGGTACTGTCTGCCAGGGCCGCCACGAGACCGCGTAGCGTCGCGTAAAGGAAACGGCATGTCGCAATTGCCCGGGCCGCATTCGCTGGCCTTCACCCACCTGATCCTGATTCGTCACGGTGAGACCGCCTGGAACCGCGAGCGGCGCCTGCAAGGGCAGCTCGACATCCCGCTCAACGCCACTGGCGTGGCACAGGCAGATGCGCTGGCCCGGGCGCTGGCGGCAGAGCCGATCGACGCGGTCTACGCCAGCGACCTGTCGCGCGCAATGCAGACGGCGGCGCCGCTGGCCGGGGCGCTCGGCCTCGCAGTGCAGCCGGATCCCCGTCTGCGCGAACGCTGCTACGGTGCGCTCGAAGGCATGACCTACGCGGAAGTGGCCGAACAATTGCCCGAGGATTTCGCCAGGTGGCAGGCGCGCATCCCGGACTATGCGCCCGATGGCGGGGAGTCCTTGCTGGCCTTCCATGAGCGCGCGGTGGAAGCCGCGCTGGCGCTGGGGCGCCGCCATCCCGGCGAGCGCATCGCCCTGGTGGCGCACGGCGGTGTGCTGGACTGCCTGTACCGCGAGGCCAACGACATGACGCTGGAAGCGCCGCGGCGACATGAACTGCTCAACGCCAGCATCAACCGCCTGCGCTGCGACAGCGTGCGGCTGACGGTCATGCAATGGGCCGACGTGGACCACCTCGAAGCGCTGACCCTGGACGAAGTCGACCGCCGGGTCCCTTAGCCCCGCTGGCCGCTGCCCGTCAGACGCGCAGGCGGAAGGGCGTGAAATTGGTGTTGCGGTCGTAGTAGTCTTCGCGTTCGGCCTGCTTGAGGAATCGCACCACCTTGTAGGTGACCGGCGTCATCACCACTTCCCAGCCGGTCTTGAGGATGTATTGGGCGATGGCCACCTGGATCACCTTTTCCAGCGGCCATATGCCGTAGAAGGCGATCACGTAGAACAGCGAGGAATCGACCAGTTCACCGGCCAGCGTGGAGCCGATGGTGCGCGTCCACAGCCAGCGGCCTTCGGTCCACAGCTTCATCTTGGCCAGCACGTAGCTGTTGGCGAAGCTGCCGCAGCAGAACGCGATCAGCGAGCCCAGCGCGATGCGCCAGGTATTGCCGAAGACATCTTCCAGGCTCTTCTGGTAGTCGCCCATGAAGGGCGCCACCGGCATCTTCAGCACCACCAGGCTCATGAAGGTGGCGAACGCCAGGGCGGCGAAGCCGGCCCAGACCACGCGGCGGTCGCGCCCGTAGCCGTACACCTCGGTCAGCACGTCGCCAAAAATATAGGAAATCGGGAAGAACAGCACGCCCGCGCCGAAGGTCACCGGGCCGATCCACGGCAGCGTGACCTGGGCCGCCTTGGCCGCGCCGATAAGATTGGAGCAAAGCAGGACCGTGACGAACGCCACCATCACGAGGTCGTAGTAACGGTAGACGCGCCCGGTGTGGCCGGGCGTGGCTGTGGATGTGGTCATCGGGGTGTTCCGGGGGCGGCCTTGCCGCGATTATGCCAGCCACGCAAACACCGTGCCTGTGACGCAGGCGAACGCAGCCCTGGCCCGGAGGCCAAGGCTGACCGAAATGGCCCCGGGGCTAGATGTTCAGCTTGCCGATCTTGGAGCCATCCAGCGAGATGTCGAACATCAGGCCTGCATTGGTCTGCACGAAGCCGATCACCGGCTGCTGGCCGGTGATGGTATCGAGCTTGCCATTGGCTCCGACCTTGGCGAGCGCCACGCTGGCATCGGCGCCGACCGTCCAGCCGCTGCTGTTGACGAACTTGTTGTAGGCCTCGGGCGTCATGAACATCAGCACCACGGCCTTGGACTGGCCGCCTGCCGTCAGGCCGATCATGCCCGAGGTGGTGCGGTAATAGCCCACCGACGCTCCCTTGGAGCGCAGCACGCCTTCGCCATATTCGCCGCCGATCCCCAGGCCTGCCGACAGCACGCGCGGGAAGATCAGGATCCCCTGCGCGCGATTGGCCAGTTCGCGCGAGCCATCGACCGTCGAAAACAGCCGGTTGATTGCGCCATCGGCGCCCGCGTCGATCTCTTGCCTCTTTGCCGCGGCATCGGTTGGCGAATTGGTGCCCGTGGTGGTGCAGCCCGCGGCAAAGGCGGTGGCCACGACCAGGCCCGAGCCCGCCATCCGGGTAACAAACTGGCGTCGATTCATGTGCTCTCTCCTGTCTGGGAAAAGTTAGCCGGCCGTCTGGCGTCTGACGTCGCCGTGTTTCGGCGGTCGGGGCTAAGTCATTGTGGACAAGGAGGCAGCCGCCAGCAATGCACGACAAAAGAATTGTCTGCGGGGCTCGAAAGTATTTAATGCGGGGAGCGTCGGGAGGAATCCTATGCGTCGCCTGTGGCGGCCCGAGTGCGGGAAGCGGTCGCGAGGGCTACGGGGAGACCGGGCTACAACCGCCTGGCCTCAACGTCAGGATCCCCCCTTGCGTGCGCACGTTGTTGCAAGCGGTTGCTCTTTCCGGCTTACGCCGGCGGCAGCTCGCCGCTTTCGACGCTCTCGCCGGGCGCGGCCAGGCCGAAGTGGCGGTAGGCGGCGGCAGTGGCCATGCGGCCTCGTGGCGTGCGCTGCAGGTAGCCCTGCTGGATCAGGAAGGGTTCAAGCACGTCCTCGATGGTGTCTCGCTCCTCGCCGATGGCGGCGGCAAGGTTGTCGACGCCTACCGGGCCGCCGCTGAATTTGAGCAGGATCGCTTCCAGCAGCTTGCGATCCATCAGGTCGAAGCCGACTGCGTCCACGTCGAGCATGGCGAGGGCGGCGTCGGCGATGGTGCGTGTGATGTTTCCGTCTCCCTTGACCTCCGCATAGTCGCGCACGCGGCGCAGCAGGCGATTGGCGATCCGTGGCGTGCCGCGCGCGCGGCGCGCGATTTCCAGCGCGCCCATCGGGTCGATGCGGGCCCCCAGCAATTGCGCGGAGCGCGTGACGATGCGGCCCAGTTCCTCGGCGGTGTAGAACTCCAGCCGCGCGACGATGCCGAAGCGGTCGCGCAGCGGGTTGGTCAGCATGCCGGCGCGGGTGGTGGCGCCGACCAGCGTGAAGGGCTGCAGATCGAGCTTGACCGAGCGCGCGGCCGGGCCTTCGCCGATCATGATGTCGATCTGGTAGTCCTCCAGGGCCGGGTACAGGATTTCCTCGACCACCGGCGAGAGGCGGTGGATCTCGTCGATGAACAGGACGTCGTTGGCTTCCAGGTTGGTCAGCAATGCGGCCAGGTCGCCGGGGCGCTCCAGCACCGGGCCGGAGGTCTGGCGCAGGTTGACGCCCATCTCACGGGCAATGATGTGCGCCAATGTCGTCTTGCCCAGTCCCGGCGGCCCGAACAACAGGACATGGTCGAGCGCTTCGCGGCGGTTGCGCGCGGCATGCATGAAAATGTCCAGCTGGCCGCGCACTTTCTCCTGGCCGACGTATTCGTCGAGCAGCTTGGGACGCAGCGCCCGCTCGAACGCCTCCTCGTTGGGGGAGACGGCGGTAGGGGCGATCACGCGATCGGCGCTCCGGTCGGTGGCTAGCTTGTCGGTTTCGATCATGTTTCTGGTGCGGGCAAAGTGGTTGGATTGTAGCCCTTCCTGGCACGGCGCCGGCCGCACGGGCCCGGCGCAGCCAGCGCAGGCTCAATCCTGGAGGCCCCTCCGGCTTGCCCTCGATCCGGCCCGGTCAGCCCTTGGACAGGGATTTCAGCGCCAGCTTGATGCCGTCCGACACGCCGGTGCCCGCCGGCACCTGCTTGATGGCCAGCGCCGCCTCTTTCTCCGAATAACCGAGCGCCAGCAGCGCGTTGAGGATGTCGACGGCGTTGTCGTGCACCGGCGTGCTGCCAGGCGCGTGGCCAAGCTCGGCGCCGAGCTTGCCCTTGAGTTCGAGCAGCAGGCGCTCGGCGGTCTTCTTGCCGATACCCGGCACCCGCGTCAGGCGTCCGGCTTCCTGCAGCGTGATCGCCTGCGCCAGCTCGCTGACCGACATCCCCGAGAGCACCGCCAGCGCCATGCGCGCGCCGATGCCGGTGATCTTGATCAGTTCGCGGAAGGTGTTGCGCTCGGTGGCGCTGCCGAATCCGTACAGCAGGTGCGCGTCCTCGCGCACGATCTGCTGCGTCAGCAGGGTGACGGGCTGGCCGACGGCGGGCAGGTTGTAGAACGTACTCATCGGCACGTCGATCTCATAGCCGACGCCGTGGCAATCGACCAGCAGATGCGGGGGATTCTTCTCGATGAGTGTGCCGGCGATGCGTCCGATCATGGTGTGGTGTCTGCTGCGAATTGCGGCGCGCGCGCCTGGAATCAGTGAAGTGCGACAGCAGCGGCGCCCGAAGCGTCTCGCCATCGCGAAGCCCGCCAGTGTAGCCCAGCGTGCGGCGCGCCGGCGATCCGCGCGCCGCTTTCCCGGTTTGCTCCGGGCTAGCGTCCCGGTGTGTCCACCGCTTGCCGGCCCAGCGCCGGATCATCAGTGAAGAAGCCGTCGATACCGGCGGCGAGGAAGGCCTGTACCTCGCGCACCATGCCGGCGGGACTGCGCGTGGCATCGTCGCCGCCGGTGCGCAGGTTGCGCGGCAGGAAGCTGTTCTCCGGGCGGAAGGTATAGGGATGGACCAGCAGCCCGGCGGCGTGCGCGCTGCGCACCAGCGCGGTCGGCGTGCCGAGGTTGCCGCTGGCGTCGCGCGGCACCACGCTGGATTTCTCCGGGCCGATGCCGTTGGCGTAGCTGGCCACCTCGCGCAGCCCGACCGGCGTCATCATGTCGGCGAACGTGCGCGTATCGCCGGCCAGGCGCCAGTCGGCCGGGCGGTTCCTGGCGCCGCCCATCAATTGCACGAGCTTCACGTTGGGCATGCTGTTGCCCAGGCGCTGGTGCAGATCGCGCAGGTTGCCAGTCTCGAACGACTGCACGAACACCGGCGCGCTGCGCGTGTATGCGTGTGCCCGCAGCGTGGCCACCAGCTTTTCTTCCAGCGGCAGGCCGATGCCGCGGAAATAGCTCGGGTGCTTGGTTTCCGGATAGAGCCCGATCACCCGTCCGCTGCGCTGCGAAGCCCTGGCCACCATTTCGATGATTTCGTCGAAGGTGGGGATTTCGTACTTGTCGTTGTACTGGGTATTGGCCTTGCGCAACTGCGGAATGCGCTCGCGCGCGCGCAGCGTCTTCAGTTCGGCCAGCGTGAAGTCTTCGGTGAACCAGCCATCCAGGCGCTCGCCGTCGATCACCTTGATGCGCTTGCGGCTGGCGAACTGCGGCAACTCGGCTACGTTGGTCGTGGTGCCGATCTCGTTCTCGTGGCGGGCCACCAGCACGCCGTCGCGGGTCATTACCAGGTCAGGCTCGACTACATCGGCGCCGTCTTCGATGGCGCGCTCGTAGGAAGCCAGCGTGTGTTCCGGGCGCAGCGCACTGGCGCCGCGGTGTCCGATCACCAGGGCCTTGGGTGCGGCAGGCGCCGGGCTCGGGGCCGGAGTTGCGGGCGTGGTGGCAACAGGCGGCGCCGCGCAGCCGGAGAGGATCGCGGCGGCAAGCGCGGACAACAGTGCGGGCACGCGGAGGGATCGGGACGAACTCAAGGCGCGGAACGAGCGGGGCATGCGGCATCCTTTGACAGGGAACCGCTCGATTGTAAGAGACTTGCCGGTGCCGGCCGGGACTAGCCGATCAGGCGGCCGCGCCGTACGCGCATGCCTTTGCGTATCAGGTCCGGAGCCAGCCCGGTCAGCGCGTCGAGCGTGTTGCTGCCATTGGCATGGCAGATGGCCATGCCAAGCGCATCGGCGGCGTCGGAGCTGGGCCGGCCCGTCAAGCTCAGCAGGCGCATCACCATCTCCTGCACCTGCTCCTTGTTGGCGCGGCCGTAGCCGACGACTGCCACTTTCAACTGGAGGGCGGTGTACTCGAACACCGGCAGGCCGTAACTCACCAGGCCGCAGATTGCCGCGCCGCGAGCCTGGCCCAGCAGGAGGGTGGATTGCGGGTTGACGTTGACGAACACCTTCTCGATCGCTGCGCAATCGGGGGCGTAGGTGCGGGTGACTTCGCTGATGCCGTCGAAGAGGGTCTTCAGCCTTGCAGGCAAGCCGCTGTCGCCGTCGCTCTTGATGGTGCCGGAGGCGATGTAGGTTAGCTTGTTGCCGTGCTTTTCCAGCACGCCGAAGCCGGTGGTGCGGAGGCCGGGGTCGATGCCGAGGATACGCATGGGGTTTGTTGCTCGGCTAATGAGGGTGATTGCGTGATTGGGGGATTGTAGCGCTGAGTTTGCTTTTGGGGATTTTTGGGGGGTGTAGCTAAAGGCAACTGCTTGACTTCAAAGTCAAAGGCTTAAAGTCAAAAGCAGTTTCACCACCCCTGCGGGGCGGCGACCTACTTTCTTGTCTTGCCAAGAAAGTAGGCAAAGAAGGCGCCCCATACGGCCTGGTACACCTTGACGGCTCGCTTCGCATCGCGGGCTGGTGTGGCCCGCCCCTGGGGCGCTCCACACGGCTACACCGAATTTTGATCGGGCGATATCGCTGTTTCTTTGTGCTGGTTGGCGCCCTCTCCCGCTTGCGGGAGAGGGCGGGCGCTTGCTATGCCACGATGGGTTGTTTGCCCAGCCCGTGACAATCGCCCGGACCAGGCCCGGACCTCAATGCCGGAAGTGGCGGACGCCGGTCAGCACCATCGCCACGCCGCGCTCGTCCGCGGCGGCGATCACTTCGTCATCGCGCATGGAGCCGCCCGGCTGGATCACGCAGGTGGCACCTGCGTCCACCACCACATCCAGGCCGTCGCGGAACGGGAAGAACGCATCCGAAGCCACCGCCGAACCCGTCAGCGTCAGCCCTGCATTCTGTGCCTTGATGCTGGCGATCCGTGCCGAATCGACCCGGCTCATCTGGCCGGCGCCAACGCCCAGCGTCATCCCGCCGCCACAGAACACGATGGCGTTCGACTTGACGAACTTGGCCACGCGCCATGCAAACATCAGGTCGGCCATTTCCTTCGGGGTCGGCTGGCGCTTGGTCACCACGCGCAGTTCGTCCTGTTGCACGTTCCGGGCGTCCGGGCTCTGCACCAGCAGGCCGCCGCCGACGCGCTTGAAGTCAAACGGGTTGAGGCCCGCGCCCAGCGGGATTTCCAGCAGGCGCACGTTCTGCTTGGCGGTGAACACCGCGCGCGCGCCGGCGGTGAAGGACGGGGCGATCAGCACTTCGACGAATTGCTTGGCCACGATCTGCGCGGCGGCTTCGTCGAGTTCGGCATTGAAGGCGATGATGCCGCCGAAGGCCGAGGTCGAGTCGGTCTTGAAAGCCTTTTCATAGGCTTCCAGCGCGTTGGCGCCTACCGCCACGCCGCACGGGTTGGCGTGCTTGATGATCACGCAGGCGGCGCCGTTGGCGGGGCCGAAGGACTTGACGCATTCCCACGCGGCGTCGGCGTCGGCGATGTTGTTGTAGGACAGTTCCTTGCCCTGCAGCTGCTTGTAGTTGGCCAGCGCGCCTTCGGGTGCCTTCAGGTCGCGGTAGAACGCGGCCGACTGGTGCGGGTTCTCGCCGTAGCGCATTTCCTGCACCTTTTCGAAGGCCAGGTTGAGCGTCTGCGGGTAGGCGCTGCGAGTCTGGTGCGACTTGTCCGCGCCGAGGCTGGTCAGGTAGTTGGTGATTGCACCGTCATACTGCGCGGTGTGGGCGAACACCTTGGTGGCCAGGCGGAAATTGGTCTCGTAGCCGACGCTGTTGGCGTTGGCGCGCATTTCGGCCAGCACCGGCGCGTAGTCGGCCGGGTCCACCACGACGGTGACGTCGCGGTGGTTCTTGGCAGCCGAGCGCAGCATGGTGGGGCCGCCGATGTCGATGTTCTCGATGGCGTCCGGCAGCGTGCAGTCATCCTTGGCCACGGTCTGCTGGAACGGGTACAGGTTGACCACCAGCAGGTCGATGGTGGGGATGTTGTGCTCGGCCAGCGCGGCCATGTGCTCGGGCAGGTCGCGGCGGGCCAGGATGCCGCCATGCACCTTCGGGTGCAGGGTCTTGACGCGGCCGTCGAGCATTTCGGGGAAACCGGTGTAGTCGGCCACTTCCGTGACCGGCAGGCCGGCTTCGGCGAGCAGCTTGGCGGTGCCGCCGGTGGAGAGCAGCGTGACGCCGAGCGTGTTGAGCTCGCGGGCAAATTCGACGATGCCGGTCTTGTCGGATACGGAGAGGAGGGCTTGCTTGATCATGGCTGTGGGGAACACTTCAAAGTAAACCGTGCTGCTGCAACTTCTTGCGCAGCGTATTGCGATTGATGCCCAGGTAGGCGGCAGCGAGCGACTGGTTGCGCTCGGCGCGCGCCATCACTGCTTCAAGCAGCGGCCGTTCCACGGCTTCGAGCACCATGTTGTACATATTCGACGGCTCTTCGCCGTCCAGGTCGCGAAAGTAGGCACCCAGGCTGTCCCGGATGCACTGGTCGATAGCGTTGCGGCTCATGCGGCAAGCAACTCCCCGTTATTGTTGTTGTTCGACTCGTTGCGTTTCTCTTCGTCGGCGTCGTCCGCGCCTTCCTCCACGTAGACCAGGCGCTCGGACAGCTGCGCCTGCTCGTCGAAGAAGGCGTTGACCGCGGCCAGCTGGGCCGTGGTGCTGTCCAGCGTGTTCATGCGGTGGCGGAACAGGTTGGCGCCGGCCAGGCCGCGCGTGTACCAGGCAATGTGCTTGCGCGCGGTGCGCACGCCGGTGAACTCGCCGTAGAAGTCGTAGTGATCTTCCAGATGCGCGTTCATGATGGCGCGGATTTCGGCGACTTCCGGCTGCGGCAGCAGCTCGCCGGTGGCGAGGTAGTGCTCGATCTCGCGGAACAGCCAGGGCCGGCCCTGCGCCGCGCGGCCGATCATGATGGCATCGGCGCCCGTCACGGCGAGCACATGCTTGGCTTTTTGCGGCGAGGTGACATCGCCATTGGCGACCACGGGAATCGAGACCGCTGCCTTGACCGCGGCAATGGTCTCGTACTCGGCTTCCCCCTTGTACAGATCGGCGCGCGTGCGGCCGTGCACGGTGAGCATGCTGATGCCGGCATCCTCGACCATGCGGGCCACGCGCAGCGCATTGCGGTTCTGGCGGTCCCAGCCGGTGCGGATCTTGAGCGTGACGGGCACGCGGTCGCCAACCGCGGCGACCACCGCCTCGACGATGCGAACCACCAGCGGCTCGTTCTGCAGCAGCGCCGAGCCGGCGGCGACATTGCACACCTTCTTCGCCGGGCAGCCCATGTTGATGTCGATGATCTGCGCGCCGCGATCCACGTTATAGCGCGCCGCCTCGGCCATCATGGCGGGCTCCGCACCCGCGATCTGGACCGAGATCGGCTCGACTTCGCCGGTGTGGTTGGCGCGGCGCATGGTCTTCTCGCTCTTCCAGAGCTGTGCGTTGGAGGCGACCATCTCGGACACCGCATAGCCCGCGCCGAGCTGCTTGCACAGCTGGCGGAAGGGCCGGTCCGTCACACCGGCCATGGGCGCGACGAACAGGTTGTTGCGGAGTTGGTGCGGTCCGATTTGCACGATATAAGACTGGCGAGGGCCGCCAGGCGGCCCGCAACGAGACAAAAATGAAAATGGCATACCCTGCCGAAACGTTGCTCGGCGTCATTCAGTGGGCATGTGCGAGGGCAGGATTTTACCGCCAAACGGCCCGGGTTGCTCAAGATTTGAGCAAATATTGCTCCGGTCCGGGTGGCAGGCGAGGGTGCCGGCGCCGCCGCTAGCGGCGCGTGCCGTACATCATCTGGCGCGCCAGCGCGTCCTTGAGCGGGCCCAGGCAGGCAAGCGCCGCCAGCGACGCGCCGCGCGCGTGGGCGGCGAGCGGGTAGGAGACGCCGAACACGCGGGGCAGCAGGTCGGTTACGCCGATGGTGATGGCGCGATCCCGCTTTTGTTGCGCCGCAAACGCCAGCAAGGCCTGCGGTCCGCAGCCGGTGCGCAGGGCGCCAGCCAGGGCAAATGCGTCGCGCAGGCCCAGGTTGAGGCCCTGGCCGGCGACGGGATGGAGTGTCTGCGCCGCATTGCCGACCGCGACGATGCGGCCCTGCACGGTGACTGGTGCGGCATTCAGTCCGAGCGGGAAGGCGTGCCGCTTGCCGATGCCGGTGAAGCGGCCCATGCGCGGGCCGAAGGCTTGCTCCAGCTCGGCGAGGAACTCGGCTTCGGGCAATGCCAGGCGGTGCGCCGCCCGCTCCGGCGGACAGCACCAGACCAGGGCGTAGCCGGGCGTGCCGTGCTCCTCGTGTGGCAGCAGGGCCAGTGGCCCTTCCTCGGTGAAGCGTTCCCAGGCCCAGCCCGGCTGCGGGCGCGAGCACGCCACATGGGCAACGATCGCGGTCTGGCCATAGTCGCGCCGGTATTTTTGACCCTGGACGCCGCGGGTGGACTGCTGATGGAACAGCCCGCCTTCGGCTTGCACAGCCAGGCGCGCGTTAAAGACGACGGGCTGGCGGTCATGCGTATGGCCGCTCAGGTGTACCAGCCCGACGCTTTCGTCTGCAATGCGGTCCGCGCCGGCTTGCGGGGCGCGCTGCTCCAGGCGATCGATGCGCGTGTCGTAGGCTCGCGCCAGGCGCTCGCCGTCGGTGCCGGGGGCGGCATGGATCGCCTGGCCCAGCGCGCGTTCAAGTGATTCGCACAGATCGCCGTAGCGCACCACGTAACCGAGCGCGGGAACATCGTAGTCGTCGCGGTGCAGCTTGACGTGGCCAAAGCGCCCGCGTTGCGACACGTGGATATGCTCGATCGGCGTGACCGCCCGGGGCCAGGCGCCGATCTGCTCCAGCAACTGGCGGCTGCCGTAGGACAGCGCAATGGCACGCGGGTCGCGCGCCGCGCGCGCCGGGGTGGCGGCGTCGATCAGCGTCAGGCGCCACGGGCTCCTGCGCAGCAGCAGGCATGCCAGCGCGAGGCCTACCGGCCCTGCGCCGACGATGGCGATATCCGGGAAGGCCGCGCCGGGGGCGCGTTCAGTGCTTGCCGGACTCATGCGCGCTGTCGTCAGGTTGGGCGGCCGGGTGACTGTCGTTGCCCACGTTGTCCGAGCTGGCCTCCACGGCCTGCGCGCCCCGCTTCCAGCAGTTGGCATCCGTGCGGTGCTTGCCCGCCGCGGCATCGCGCAAGGCGTTGTCCAGCTTCTGCTGGCTGAAACCGGGGAAGGCCTGCAGGCGTTCCACCAGCGCCGCGTGATTGACCGCGTTGAGCGGCACCACGCAGCCCCGGGGCGTGCCGTCGGCGGCCGGGTCGCCGACCAGGATCAGCCAGGCGGGGCCAGCCCACGGTTCACGGTTCGAGACCCGCACCACCACGCGTTCGATCGCGTCCCACTCAAGCTCTTCGCGCTGGCCGTCGGGTCGATGCACCACCACGCGGTCATCGTAGAGATTGACCACGAACGGTTGCGCGGGATCGTAGGAGGGCGCGCGGCTGGTTTCCACGCGATTGCCTACCGGAAGTACCTTGCGTAGCCAGCCAATCATCGTGCACCTCCCGCGTCGCGCATCAGCGCTTCAATTTCGTCAGCCTTGACCGGGGCGCCGCGCGTCATCAGCTCGCAGGCGCCATGGGTCACCACGGCATCGTCCTCGATGCGGATGCCGATATGCCAGAAGCGCTCCGGCACATCCGGTGCCGGGCGCACGTAAATGCCGGGCTCCACCGTCAGCACCATGCCGGGCTGCAGCGGACGCCAGGGGCGCTCGCCCTCTGCCGGCGCGGCGCCGGGCACGCGGTACTCGCCCACGTCATGCACGTCCATGCCGAGCCAGTGGCCAGTGCGGTGCATGTAGAACTGGCGGTAGCTGCCGTTGGCCAGCACATCGTCGATGCTGCCGCAGCGGTCGCGGTCGAGCAGGCCGGTATCGAGCATGCCCTGCGCCAGCACGCGCGTGGCGGCGTCGTGCGGCACGTTGTAGGGCACGCCGGCGCGGGTCTCGGCAATGGCGGCTTCCTGCGCGGCCACCACCAGGTCGTACAGCTCGCGCTGGGCCGGCGAGAAGCGGCCGGAGACGGGGAAGGTGCGGGTGATGTCGGAGGCGTAGCCATCGAGCTCGCAGCCCGCGTCGATCAGGCACAGTTCGCCGTCGCGCAGTTCCGCAGGGCCGGCGCGGTAGTGCAGCACGCAGGCATTGGGTCCGGCGGCGACGATCGAGTTGTAGGCGACGCTCTGCGCGCCGTGGCGGCGGAACTCATACAACAACTCGGCTTCCAAGTGGTACTCGCGCAGCCCCTGGCGCGACGTGCGCATGGCGCGCACATGGGCCTGTGCCGAGATCTCGGCGGCGCGGCGCATGGTGGCTATCTCGCCAGCGTCCTTGAACAGGCGCATCTCGTCGAGGATGGTGCGGATGTCGAATGCCGCCGACGGCGCCGTTACGCCGGCGCGTCCTTGCATGCGTACCGTTTCCAGCCAGCGGCGTACCTGCATGTCGGTGCGGGTGTTGGAGGCCAGCGGGTAAGCCACCACAGCGTGGTTGGCCAGCAGCGGCGGCAGCAGCGCATCGATCTCCTCGACCGAATGGGCTTCGTCGAAGCCGAAGGCGGCCTGCGCGCCTTCCGGGCCATAGCGGAAGCCGTCCCAGATCTCGCGCTCCTCGTGCTTGGGGCGGCAGAACAGGATGCTGCGCTCGGCGCCGGATGCCTGTGCCACCAGCACCAGCACCGCCTCGGGCTCGGTGAAGCCGGTCAGGTAATAGAAATAGCTGTCGTGGCGATAGGGGTAGTCGCTGTCGCGGTTGCGCATGGCTTCCGGCGCGGTGGGCAGGATCGCCACGCCGCCGCCGGCGGCGCGCAGTTGCTGCAGCACGCGGGCGCGCCGGTCGCGACAGGCGAGAAGGAGGGCGGAGTCGGGTGCGGACATGTGTGGGGCCACGTGGATGGGGAATAGGGCAGATTCTACCGCCGCCGGATTGCCGGCGGCGGTACTTGGCCTGGCAGGCCGCTCAGTGCAGGGGCGCGGCGGCCGCGCCGCGCCGGGCTTGTACCTGGGCATCCAGGGCCGCCAGCTGGGCCGGCGTGCCGACGTTTTCCCAGATGCCATCGAAGCGCTCCCCGCTGGCCAGGCCGGCGGCCACCGCCGCGCGGTAATAGGGCGTCATGGCAACTTTCTGCCCCGGCTCGATGGCGATGAACAGCCTGGTGTCGTACAGGCCGATATTGCCGAAGGTCAGGGCCGGAGCTGCCGGCGTTGGCGCGGGCAACAGCACGCCATCCGCACCCAGCGCGAAATCGCCGCCCGGATGGAACGGCGGATTGGGCACCATCACCAGGTGCATGCGTGGCTCGGGCGCGCCGGCCATGGCAAGCGCGCGGGGCAGCAGGGCGCGGAAGTCGAAGTCGGTGAAGATGTCGCCGGATACGGCCAGGAAGATCTCCCCGCGCGCGGGCGCGGCCGACAGCAGCGGCAGCGCCTGGGCAATGCCGCCGGCGGTTTCCAGCGCGCTGGACTCGGCCGAGTACGCCAGGCGCACGCCGAACCGGCTGCCGTCGCCGAGCGCTTGTTCGATCTGCCCGCCAAGCCAGGCGTGATTGATCACGATGTCCTTGAAGCCGGCACGCGCCAGCGCCTCGATCTTCCAGGCGATCAGCGGCTTGCCGCCGACCGCCAGCAGCGGCTTGGGGCAGGTATCGGTGAGCGGGCGCATGCGCTCACCGCGCCCGGCTGCAAAAATCATGGCTTTCAATGCACGGTCTCCGGCGCTTATTTCAGCGCGTGGTTCAGCAGGTACGTCATCGCGATCAGGGTGGCCATGCCGCCGGCGATGGTCCAGCCGATGCTGCGTGTTTTCGCTGCAATGACGATGGCCACCAGGCCGGCCACCAGGCGCGCGTTGCCGGGGCCGATATCGACCTGGCCGCCGCGCATCAGCAGGTCGGGCGCAATCAGCGCGGACAGCATGGCGGCCGGCACGAACTGCAGCGCGGTGCGGAACCACGACGGCAGCCGCACCCGGCCTTCCACGGCGATGAACGACAGGCGGATCAGGAAAGTGGCGAGGCCGGCGCCGATGAACACCAGCAACAAGGTCATCTCGCTCACGCGGCGGGCTCCGTGGAGGCCGGCTTGGGCTGCCCGCGGCCCTTGCCCAGCAGCAGCATGCCGGCGGCAATGCCTCCGAGTGCCGCCACCATCAGGCCAAGTTTGTGCGGCATGCCGAAACAGGCCACGGCCAGCGCCGTCGCCACCAGCGCCGCGGCGGCGTGGGAGCGGTGCTTGATGCCCGGCACGATGATGGCGATAAAGGTGAGCGGCAGGAAGAAATCGAGCGGCCAGTCGCGCGGAACCTGGGCGCCGACCAGCACGCCCGCCAGCGTCGAGACCTGCCAGCTGGCCCACAGCGCGAAACCCGCGCCAAAGAAGAACCAGTGGCGGTAGCGCTTGTGCGCGTCGTCGTCGGACAGGCGCCGCGTCATGGCGGCGAAAGCCTCGTCGGTCAGCAGGTAGGCGATCAGCGCCTTCCAGCGGCCCGGCAAGTGCGCCAGCGCGGGAGCCAGGGTGGCCGAGTACAACGCATGACGCAGGTTGACCATGGCCACGGTCACGGCGATCAGCACGGCCGGCGTGCCCGCCGCCCACAACTGCGTCAGGATCATCTGCGAGGCGCCGCCGAATACGATCGCGCTCATGGCGCAGGCCAGCCATGCGGGCATGCCGGCGTTGACTGCCAGCACGCCATAAATCAGGCCGAACGGCGCCACGCCGAGCAGCATGGGCGCCAGCGCGCGCACGCCCGCCCACCATTCGCCCCGGCGGGTGAGGGGCGGCGGAGGTTCGCTACCGGGCGTGATGAGCGTCACATGCGTCACTGCGGGATATCAGAACGTATAGCCGACAGGTCGCTCGACGCCGTCGAGCGCGTCGAACAGGCGTACCAGCTTGCGCAGTTCGATGTAGCGGCCGGCCACCTGGCGGGCGTACTTCAGCACCAGCGGCAGGTTGGCCAGGTAGCCGTCCTTGCCGTCGCGGTGGTACAGGCGGGCAAAAATGCCGAGTATCTTGAGGTGGCGCTGCAGGCCCATCCACTCGAAATCCCGGTAGAACTCGCCAAAATCGGCGGCCACCGGCAGCCCGGCCTTGCGCGCGCGTTCCCAGTAGCGGATCAGCCAGTCGAGCTGCTCCTGCTCGTCCCATTCGATGTAGGCATCGCGCCACAGCGAGACCGCGTCGTAGGTGATGGGGCCGATCACCGCGTCCTGGAAATCCAGGATGCCGGGGTTGGCCCCGCCGTCCAGCACCATCAGGTTGCGCGAGTGATAGTCGCGGTGGACATAAACCTGCGGCTGCGCCAGGTTGTTGGCCAGGAGCGTCTGCATCACTTCGGCCAGGCCGGCTTCCTGGTCGGGCGTCAGCGTGACGCCGAGGTGCCGTGCTACATACCACTGCGGGAACAGGTCGAGTTCGCGCTGCAGCAGCGCGCGGTCGTAGGCGGGCAGGGCGCCGGGCCGGGTCGCGAGCTGGATTTTCACCAGCGAAGCGGATGCATCGTCATACAACTGGCGCGCGCTGCCAGCGTCCAGGCGGGACAGGTAAGTGGTGTTTCCGAGGTCGCTCAGCAGCAGGAATCCTTGCTCTAGATCCTGCGCCAGTACCCTGGGCACGGTCACGCCGGCTGCGCCGAACAATTCCGCCACATGGATGAAGGGGCGGCAGTCCTCCTGCGCGGGCGGCGCATCCATCACGATGACGGTGGGATATTCCGGGTGGCTGGTGGTGGCACGGAAGTAACGCCGGAAGCTGGCATCGGCGGATGCCGGGGTGCAGGAATCGGGGTTGACGGGCCAGGATGGACCGAGTCCGGACACCCAGACTTTGAGCTGGTCGAGACGCGGGTCGAGTGGATGAGCTGCCATGCCGGAAAGGGAGAATAGGATGCCCCGTATAATACCCGACCAGACCCGGGCCCCGGGGCGGCTCCCAGGCGGGCCGTCCATGGCCCGACAGCCTGCTCCGGCGGCGGCTGGCGGCTGCTGTGCCGCCGCCGCCGCTCTGACTCATGACCCGCTCGCATGACCGAACAACGACGATCACCGAACCAGAAGGCAAGCAAGACATTGGCGCGACGCCCCGGAAGCGCATTGCGCCCGCTCGTGTTGGCCATGGCCGGCTGGTCGGTGGGCGTTCACGCGCAGGCCGTGAGTTCCGCCATCCCCGACCTGCCGGTGGCCGAGCCCGCCGCCGAACAGGTGCCCGAGACCCCGCCGGTACCCGGCGAGCTGGTGCCACGCCTGGCCGAACCGGGCAACGCCAAGACCAGGCCCGCCGAGCCGGACGACAATCCGCCCACCTTTGCCTCGGGCGACCGCATGACCGGCTATAACCAGCGCGGCGTGGAACTCGAAGGCAACGCGGAGCTGCGCCGCGCGGGCGGCGTGGTCAAGGGCGACAAGCTCACTTACGACCAGGACAGCGACGAGGCTTTCGTCCACGGCAACGCCCGTATTTCGCGCGACGGCTCGCTCGCGGTCGGGCCGGAAGCCCGGCTGAAGGTGGAGGCCAACGAAGGCTACATGCTGTCGCCGGACTACTATTTCCAGGAAACCGGCGGCTCGGGCAAGGCCGAGCGCATCGATTTCATCGACAAGAACCTCAGCACGATCAAACGCGCCACCTATACGACCTGTTCGCCCGACAATGCGGACTGGTATTTCAGTGCCCGCGAGCTGGATATCGACAGCGACCGCCAGGTCGGCACCGCCTACGGCGGCGTGCTGCGCTTCTTCGACGTGCCGATCATGGGGGCGCCGGTGTTCAGTTTCCCCTTGAACAGCGAGCGCCGCAGCGGCGTGCTTCCGCCGCTGTTCGGATATGGCTCCAAGTCCGGCGCGGACCTCACGGTTCCGTACTACTTCAATATCGCGCCCAACCGCGACCTGACAATATTCCCGCGTGTGTTGACTTCCCGCGGGGTGCAGCTGGGCTCCGATTACCGCTATATCGGCGAGGGTTATTCGGGACGCATCCGCGGCGAATTCCTGCCGGACGACCAGAAGACCAAGACCAACCGCTGGGCATACTCGGTCCAGCACTACCAGAACATCGCCAAGGGCCTGAACGCGTACGTCAACCTGAACAAGGTATCGGACGACCAGTACCCCGACGACCTGACCCGCTCGGTAACGCAGGCAACGCTGCGCCAGTACACGCAGGAAGGCGGAGTCAGTTACAACTGGCAGGATCTGACTGTATTGGCGCGGGTGCAGAAGTTCCAGACGCTGGCGCCGAGCCAGCCCTCGTACGAACGCGTGCCGCAGCTCAATGCGAAGTACATTCGCTACGACCTGGGCGGTTTCGATGTGCAGGTGGATACCGATTACACGCGCTTTCGCATTCCGCTGAGTACAAGCGGCACGCAGCAGCCCCAGGGCGAGCGGGTCTATTTCCAGCCCTCGATCAGCTACCCGATCCTCCGGCCGGGCTGGTTCGTCACGCCCAAGGTGACGTTCAGTGCCACCCAGTACCAGATGGAGCCGTCCACCAACACGCCCGGTGCGCCGAATACGCTGACCCGGACATTGCCGACCGTGAGCCTGGACTCGGGCATGACCTTCGAGCGCGACGCGCCGAGCGTGAGCCGGCTGTTTGGCGTCAACTACGTGCAGACGCTTGAGCCACGCCTGTTCTATGTCTACACGCCATTTCGCGACCAGAGCCAGTTCCCGCTGTTCGATACGGTACAGTCCGACTTTGGCTATGGTCAGATTTTCAGCGAGAACCCGTTCACCGGTTATGACCGCATCGCCGATAACAACAAGGTGACGGCGGGCGTGACCACGCGCCTGATCGAAGCCAGCAGCGGGATCGAGCGCTTCCGCGGCACCATCGCCCAGCGCTATGACCTGACCGGCCAGCGCGTGCAGCTCAACGGCACCGACCCTGCCGGCCAGACTGGTTATTCCGATCTGCTGGCCGCCACCACGATCCAGATGTTCAAGGGTTACTACCTCGATGCCGGGCTGCAGTACAACCCCTCGAGCGACCGTGTGATCTATTCGAATATCGCCTTCTCGTGGCGGCCCGAGGTGCGCAAGACGCTGAATATCGGCTATCGCTACCGCCGCCCGACCTCGGTGACGGACAATACCGCCATTGACCAGTTCGAGATTTCGAGCCAGTGGCCAGTGACCCAGCGCACCTATGGCATTGGCCGGGTAGCGTTCGACCTGAACGCGAGCCAGTTGGTCGATGCGCTGGCCGGCTTCGAATACGCGGCGGATTGCTGGGTGGGACGTGTCGTCTACCAGCGCTTCCGCAACACCACGCAGGGCTACACCGGGCGCATCTTCTTCCAGGTGGAGTTCCGCGGGTTGTCCAAGATTGGCTCCAATCCGCTGGATGTGCTGCGGCTGAACGTGCCGGGTTATGAGCCCGTCGTCGCCAGGCCTGTGATCCCATCCCAGCTCGACCACTATGAATGACGGACCATGATGAAACGTCAAGAATTCACCGCGATCTCCTCCTTGTCGTCCCGCCTGACCGGCTGGCAAAGCCTTTTGCTGAGCGCGCTGCTGGCCGCTTTCGCGCTGCCCGCCGCGGCGCAGCTGAAGGCTCCCGGGCAGAAGGCCACCGGCATTTTCATGCCCCAGGCCGGTGGCAGCGCCGCTGCTTCGCCCAGCCAGCCGCGCCTGGGCGTATCGCAGCCCGGCACGAGCGCCCAGCGCTCGCAACTGGTGGACGAGGTGGTGGCGATCGTCAACAGCAGTGTGATTACCCGGCGTGAACTGCTGGACCGCGCCGACGATATCGAATCGCAGTTGCGCCAGGCCAACCGGCCGGTGCCGGCGCGTGCCGACCTGCTGGGCGAGGTGCTGGAGCGCCTGGTGATGGAGCGCGTGCAGACGCAGGCCGCGCAGGAAGCCGGCATCAAGGTGACGGACCAGGAAGTCGACCGCGCCATCGAGTCCGTGGCGCAGCAGAATAAAATGAACGTGACCGACCTGCGCAGCCAGGTCGAGCGCACCGGGATGACCTGGACCAAGTACCGGGATGAGTTGCGCAAGCAGGTGCAGGTGATCCGCCTGCGCGAGCGCGAGGTGGATTCCAAGATCCAGGTCTACGACGGCGAGATCGACAACTATCTCGCGGCGAATGGTGCACCGGGCACTGCCGCTGCTGCCACTGGCCCCACCGAATACAACGTGGCCCAGATCCTGGTGCGCGTGCCGGACGATGCCTCGGAGGCGCAGAAGGCGGCCTTGCGCGCCAAGGCCGAAGGGCTGCTCAAGCAGGCCCAGGGTGGCGCGGATTTCGCCGAGCTGGCGCAGGCATCCGATGCGCCCGAGGCCGCCAAGGGCGGCTCGCTTGGCTTCCGCGAGATCGGCCGGCTGCCGGCGCTGTTCGCCAATGCCGTGCTTGACCTGCAGGTCGGTGGCGTGGCGCCGCAAGTGATCGAGAGCGCCAACGGCTTCCACGTGCTCAAGCTGCTGGCCAAGCGCAACGCGCCGGCGGCGTCGTCGAGCCCGGCCGCCGCCGACAAGATTACCCAGACCCAGGTACGCCATATCCTGATCCGCACCGGCCCCAACATGCCGGAGGCCGAAGCGCGCCGCCAGCTGGTCACGGTGCGGGACCGCATTACCCACGGCGGAGACTTTGGCGAAGCGGCCAAGCGATTCTCCCAGGACGGATCGGCGTCGAACGGTGGCGATCTCGGCTGGGTATCGCCGGGCGAGCTGGTGCCGGAATTCGAGCAGGCCATGAACCGGCTGCGCCCGGGCGAAGTGTCTGAACCCGTGGTCAGCCAGTTTGGTGTCCACCTGATCCTGGTGGTCAATCGCCGCGAGACCGAAGTTTCGCCGGAGAAGCAGCGTGATTTCGCCCGTGCCGAGGTACGCGAGCAGAAGCTGCGCGCGGCCTATGAAGACTGGCAGCGCCAGTTGCGCCAGGCCGCCTACGTGGAATACCGCGTCAACCGCCAGCGCTAAACACGCCAAACAGAAGACATCGCCGCCATGTCAGAGCCGCTCGCGCTAGCCATCACCACCGGGGAACCCGCCGGCATCGGTCCCGACATCACCGTGGGTGCCTTGCTGCAACTTGCGGGCGAGCATCCGCAAGTGCGCTTTCACGTGCTGGGCGACGCGCGCCTGCTGGCTACGCGTGCCGCGGCGCTGGGCGCGGCGCACGCCTGGGCGCGCAGGCTGGCGGACGGCAGCGTGGTGAGCGAAGACATCGCACTGGACGTGCCGTGCGAAGCCGGCCGGCTCGATGCGCGCAACGGGGCCTACGTGCTGGCCTTGCTCGATGCCGCGATTGACGGCTGCACCGGTGGCGCGCACGGCACGCCGCGCTATGCCGGCATGGTGACCGCGCCGGTGCAGAAGAGCACCATCAACGATGGCGGCGTGCCCTTCACCGGCCACACGGAATACCTTGCCGAACGCGCCGGCGTGCCGCGCGTGGTGATGATGCTGGCCGGCCCGCAGCCCGCGCATGCCAACGCCATGCTGCGGGTGGCGCTGGCCACCACCCACCTGCCATTGCGCGCGGTGCCCGATGCGCTGACGGTGGCCATGCTGGTGGAGACGCTGACCATCGTCGACGCCGACCTGCGCCGCCATTTCGGCATTGTCCGCCCGCGCATCCTGGTGACAGGCCTGAACCCCCACGCCGGGGAAAGCGGCCACATGGGCCATGAGGAGATCGACGTGATCATCCCCGCGCTGGCCCACGCCGTCGACGCGGGCATCGACGCACGCGGCCCATACCCCGCCGACACGCTGTTCCAGCCCCGCCACCTCGACGGGGCCGACTGCGTGCTGGCGATGTACCACGACCAGGGCCTGGCGCCGCTCAAGTACGGTACCTTCGGCCACGGCGTGAATATCACGCTGGGCTTGCCTTTTATCCGCACATCGGTCGACCATGGCACTGCGCTCGACCTGGCCGCGAGCGGCCGGGCCGAGCACGGTAGCATGATCGAGGCGATCCGCAGCGCCATCGCCATGGCCGGCCACGCCAACGGCCGGCCGCGCGCCGCGCCGCTGGCGGCAACACGCTGACGCCCGAGCGAGACCCAACTATGCGTTCCAACGTACACCAGGGCCATGTGGCCCGCAAACGATTCGGACAGAACTTCCTGGTCGATGACGGCATCATCCATGGCATCGTCAGTGCCATCGACCCGCAGCATGGCGATGTCCTGGTCGAGATCGGCCCCGGTCTCGGCGCGCTGACCCAGCCGCTGCTGGAGCGCCTGCCGCAGATGCAGGTGGTCGAGCTCGACCGCGACCTGGTGGAGCGCCTGCGGCGCCGCTACGGCGATCGCCTGGTGATCCACGCGGGCGATGCGCTGGCCTTCGATTTCGGCAAGCTGTGCGAAGCCGGCAGGCCGCTGCGCATCGTCGGCAACCTGCCGTACAACATCTCCAGCCCGCTGCTGTTCCATCTGGCCGAGTTCGCCGACCAGGTGCGCGACCAGCATTTCATGCTGCAAAAGGAAGTGGTCGAGCGCATGGTGGCCGAGCCCGGCAGCAAGGCTTTCGGGCGGCTGTCGATCATGCTCCAGGTGCGCTATCACATGGAGCATGTGCTCGACGTGCCGCCGGCGTCGTTCAATCCGCCGCCGAAGGTCGACTCCGCCGTGGTGCGCATGATTCCCTGGCCGCGGCAAGCCGACGGCCTGTTGCGCTCGCCTTATCCCGCCTGCAACCTGACGGTGCTGGGCGATGTGGTGGCCGCGGCTTTCTCCCAGCGGCGCAAGGTCCTGCGCAATACGCTGTCGATGCTGCGCGACCAGGTCGATTTCGACGCGCTTGGCTTCGACCTGGCCCGGCGCGCGGAGGAAGTTCCCGTCGCCGAATACGTTGGGCTGGCACGGCAACTCGAGGCCACGCCCTGATGATGCGCGCGCCCATGCCCCATTGGTGGCGCTGCTGAAGGCAGCGGCACGTCGTCATCCCCCGATCCCGACTCTAGCCGCCGCAGCCCGGTCGGCAGGCCTGTGCCCCCGCCGACCGGTGCCCGCGGCGCTTCTCTTACCGAAGGAAATGCCATGACTAGCGAAACGCAGGCGCCCCAGCGCAAGGTCATCCTCACCGGCGACCGCCCCACCGGCCAGCTTCACCTTGGCCACTACGTTGGCTCGCTCAAGAGCCGCGTGGCACTGCAGGACACCCACAAGCAATATCTGCTGCTGGCCGACACCCAGGCCATGACCGACAACGCGCACGATCCGGAAAAGGTGCGGCGCAACGTGCTGGAGGTGGCGCTCGACTACCTGGCGGTCGGCATCGACCCGGCCAAGACCACCATCACGGTGCAGTCGCACCTGCCGGCGCTGGCCGAACTCACCCTGATGTACCTGAACTTCGTCACGGTGGCCCGGCTGGAGCGCAATCCCACCATCAAGGAAGAGATCCAGGCACGCGGCTTCGGACGCGATATTCCCGCTGGCTTCCTGTGCTACCCGGCCTCGCAAGCGGCCGACATCACCGGCTTCAAGGCCCAGGTGGTGCCGGTGGGCGAGGACCAGGCGCCGCTGATCGAGCAGACCAACGAGATCGTGCGCCGCATCAACCACCAGGTTGGCCGCGAGGTCCTGCCCGAAGCCGCCGCGCTGATCCCGCGCTTCGGCCGCCTGCCCGGCGTCGACGGCAAGGCCAAGATGAGCAAGTCGCAAGGCAATGCGATCCCGCTCGCGGCCACGCCTGAGCAGATCAAGGAAGCGGTCATGCGCATGTACACCGATCCCAACCACCTCAAGGTGTCGGATCCGGGGCAGGTCGAGGGCAATATGGTGTTCACCTACCTCGATGCGTTCGACGAGGCGGTCGATGAAGTGGCCGAACTGAAGGAACACTATCGGCGCGGCGGACTGGGCGATATGGTGCTCAAGCGCCGGCTGGAGGGCGTGCTGCAGGCACTGCTGGCGCCGATCCGCGAGCGCCGCGAGGCACTGGCAAAGGATCCGCAGCACGTGTTCGATATCCTGAAGCAGGGCACGGAGCAGGCCCGCGTCGTTACCCAGGCGACGCTGGACGAAGTGCGCGAGGCGCTCGGCATGTTCAGCTTCTAACCCCGGCGCATCCGCGCGGGCGTAGCAAAAGAGCCGGCGCATGCCGGCTCTTTTGCATCTTTTGCGTCTATTGCGCGGTAAGCCGGGTGCGTTCGCTCAGGCCCGCCGGTTGACCAGCACGATGCCGGCCAGCACCAGCACCGCCGCCACGGCAAACCGCATGCCCACGGCATCGTGCATCAGCACCACGCCGAATGCCACACCGAACAGCGGCGTCAGGAACGAAAACACCGATAAGCGCGAAGCCAGATATTGGCGCAGCAACCAGAACCACGCCAGGTAGCTGGCAAAGGCTATCAGCACCGACTGGTAGAACAGGCTCGCCAGCACCAGGCCGTCAACCCGCGCATGCAGGTGCTGGCCGGCGGCAAGCGCCATGGCCAGCAGCATCACCGCCGACACGGCCAGTTGATAGAGCAGCGTCTTGCTGGCCGGCGCCGATGCCAGCCGGCTGGCACGTACCACCACCGTGGTGGCTGCCCACAGGAATCCGGCAAGGATGCCCAGCGCATCGCCCAGCAGCGTGCTGCCGCCATGCGCGGCAGGCGCGGCGATGCCATCGGCAAAAGCCAGCGCCATGCCGCAGAAGGCCAGCCCCACGCCAACCCACTGCCCGCGCCGCAGCCGTTCCCCGGCGACGGTCATGTGCAGCCCGAGCGCGGTGAAGATCGGCGCGGTATAGAGGAACACCGCCATGCGCGAAGCGCTGGTGTGGCCAAGGCCAACGAAGATGCAGAAGAACTCTGCGCCGAACAACAGGCCGGCCAGCAACCCCGCGCCCAGCGTGCCATCGCGCTGCCACAGCGGCGTGCGGCGCCAGGCAGCGAAGCCGAACACCAGCAAGGCCGCCACCGCTGAGCGCACGCCAGCCTGGAGCACCGCGCCCATCGACGGCGCTGTCACTTTGATCACCACTTGCTGCAACCCCCATGCCAGGCAGAGCACGACCATCAGGGTGATGGCCATGCCGTCGAGCGGGCGCCGGGTGAGCGGTTGGGCGCTCACTTCAGGGGCGGCTGGCGTCGCGCGTGGAATTGCGCTCGATCAGTTCGATCTTGTAGCCGTCCGGGTCTTCGACGAAGGCGATCACGGTGGTGCCGCCCTTGACCGGGCCGGCCTCGCGCACGACATTGCCGCCGGCGGCGCGGATGCGCTCGCAGGTGGCCGCCGCGTTGTCGGTCTCCAGCGCGATATGGCCGTAGGCGGTGCCCATTTCGTACTTGTCGACGCCGTAGTTATAGGTCAGCTCAAGCACGGCCGTTTCGGATTCCGGGCCGTAGCCGACGAAGGCGAGGCGGTACTTGTATTCGGTGTTGTCGCTTTCGCGCAGCAGTTGCATGCCGAGGATGCGGGTGTAGAAGTCGATCGAGCGTTGCAGGTCGCCGACGCGGAGCATGGTATGGAGGAGTCGCATTTTGGGAGAGATATGATTTTTCTTGAATGGGGCGGATATTCTAAACGGGATGCGCAAGGCGGGTATGCCGCTGGCGCTGATCGCCATTTTTCCGTTTGAAATCAAGGGTCTGATACTCGCATTGCAGGGTTGCGGCCGGCACCTTGCCACGCGCCTGGCGGAGTGCCAGGCCAGGAGGCCGGGCTCAGAACGTCGGCAGCAATTCCGGCGGATGCGCCCTCAATTGCGCCCGGGCATCCCGGAATTCCGGAAAGATCGATGCCACCGTATCCCAGAACCTGGGGCTATGGTTCATCTCCTTGAGATGCGCCAGCTCATGCGCGGCCACGTAGTCGATCATCGACAAGGGAAAATGCATCAGCCGCCAGTTCATCCGGATCTTGCCGTCGGCGGTGCAGCTGCCCCAGCGCGTCGCGGCCGATGTCAGCGCAAACGCGCTGTGCCGCACGCCGAGCTTGTCGGCGTAGATATCGAGCCGCTGCGCCAGCAGCCGCTTGGCCTGGTGCTGAAGCCACCCTTGCACGCGATCCTTGATCTGCTGCTCATCGGCATGCACAGGCAGCGCAAGATGAAGAATGCGGCTGTCGGCGTCGAACACCAGTACGCCGGTGGGCGATTCGAGTTTCAGCGTGATGGGCTTGCCCAGAAAGGGCAGGCTCGCGCCTTCGCGCCATTGCACGGTGGGCAGCACGCGCCGGGCTTCGCGATGCTGCCATTCCCCCAGCTTGTTGAAGATCCAGCGCTGTTTTTCGAAGATGGCGGACTCGATGTCGGCCAGCGTCACCCAACGCGGCGCCGTGATGGACAGGCCGCGGTCGTCCACGGTGAAACCGATGGTACGGCGCGACGAGCGCTTGAGCGTGTAGTGCACGCCGCGTTCGCCCACCAGCAGCCGCCGCGCATTGGGCTGCGGCTGTGGCCAAGGTTGCGAGGCGGGCGGGACCGGTTGCGCAGGCGTAACCCCCGGTGCCATGCCCGGTGCCATGTCGGCGCCGGCCAGGGCGTCTGACAGCGGCAGCTCCATCTGGGAGCCGGGGGCATCGGGGGACGGGCGCAGCAATTTCATGCGGGCGTTTTGCTCCGGTAGCTCTCGCCATCGATTCTACGCATATCTCGTTCGATCCACGCCTCAACCTCTTGGTTGACCTGGTCCGCGGTCTTGTTGGCCGAGGAAATCGGCGCGCCGACAGAGACCGTGATCATCCCGGGATATTTCAGGAACGAGTTGCGCGGCCACAGCCGCCCGGAGTTGACGGCCATCGGAATCACCCACGCGCCCGTTTCCACCGCGAGGCGGGCGCCGCCGCTCTTGTAGCGGGTCTTCTCCAGGCCGGATGGCGTGCGCGTACCCTCCGGGAACATGATGATCCAGGCGCCTTCAGACAGCCGCTCCTTGCCCTGCCGCACGGCGGAGGCGAAGGCGCGCGTGCCTTCCTTGCGGTTGATATGCACCATCTTGAGCATGCCCAGCGCCCAGCCGAAGAAGGGCACCATCAGCAGTTCGCGCTTGAACACGAAGCACATCGGCTTGGGCAGCGTGGCCAGGTAGGCGACCGTCTCCCACGCCGACTGGTGCTTGGACAGCACCACGACCGGCTTGTCGAGCATGCCGTCGAAATGCTCGCGGCCTTCGTAGCGGTAGCGAATGCCGCAAATCACGGCGGCCGCGGCGGTGACCATCCGCGGCCAGCCGCGCACGAAGCGGTAGCGGCGGTCGGCATTCATGAAGGGAAAGACAATGAAGCACGCGCAGGCATACGGCGGCGTCACTACCAGAAGGAACAACGCGAACAGCAAGGAGCGGAGGAAAATCATCGGTGCGGGAATTGGGTTCAGGAACCGGCCTGGCGCGGAGCGCCATCGCCGGTGAGCAGCCAGCGCGCGAAAGCGCGCAGGTCGTCGTGGATCAGCGTGCCGGGCGGCAGGCCGCCCTTTTTCTCGGTCTTGGCGCCTTTGCCGGTCAGCACCAGGTGCGGGGCGCAACCCACCGCCAGCCCCGCCTCGAGATCGCGCAGCGAGTCGCCTACCAGCGGCACGCCCTTGAGCTCTACGCCAAAGCGTTCGGCCAGCTGCTCAAGCATCCCGGCCTTGGGCTTGCGGCAATCGCAGCCGTCCGCCGCCGTATGCGGGCAGAAGAAGACCGCGTCGACGCGTCCGCCGAGATTGGCCAGCGCCTTGTGCATTTTCTCGTGCATGGCGTTGAGCGCGCTCATCTCGAACAGGCCGCGGCCGATGCCGGACTGGTTGCTGGCGATCACCACGCGATAGCCGGCCTGATTGAGCGCGGCGATCGCTTCCAGGCTGCCATCGATGGGGATCCATTCGTCGGGCGTCTTGATGAACTGGTCGCTGTCGAGGTTGATGACCCCGTCGCGATCGAGCACGACAAGCTTGGGCGGTGTCTGCGGCATGATGGCCTTCCGTTATGGTGCCCGGCCGCTCAGGCGGCCAGCTTGGAGATGTCGGCCACGCGATTGGCCAGCACGTGCAGCGAGGCCAGCAGCGCCAGCCGGTTGGCACGCAGTTGCGCGTCTTCGGCCATCACCATGACGTCGGTGAAGAACTGGTCGACCGCCGCGCGCAGCTGCGCGAGGTCGCGCAGCGCGGTGGCGAAGTCGCCGTTGGCGAAGGCGGCGTCCACCTGCGGGCGCACGCTTTCCACCGCCTTGTGCAGCGCGCTCTCGGCGGCTTCCTGCAGCAGCGCCGGCTGCACGGTGCCAATGGGGTCGGTGTTCTTGCGCAGGATGTTGGTGATGCGCTTGTTGGCCGCGGCCAGCGCTTCGGCTTCGGGCAGCGCGGCAAAGGTGCGCACCGCTTCCAGGCGGGCCAGGATGTCGTCCAGGCGCTGCGGGCGCAGGCTCACCACGGCTTCCACCTCGTTGGTGGTGTAGCCCTTGTCCTTCAGGTAGCCGCGCAGGCGGTCGTACAGGAAGTCGGCGATCGCGGCTTGCGCGGGCTTGACCGCGGCGATGCCGGCGAAGGCCTGCTGGGTGAGCTCCAGCAGTGCGTCGATCGACAGCGGCAGCGGCGTCTCGACCAGCATGCGCAGGATGCCGAGCGCGTGGCGCCGCAGTGCGAACGGATCCTTCTCGCCGGTGGGCGACAGGCCGATGCCCCAGATGCCGACCAGCGTCTCCAATTTGTCGGCCAGCGCGACAGCCAGGCTCACCGGGCCGGCGGGCAGGGCGTCGCCGGCAAAACGCGGGCGATAGTGCTCGGAGCAGGCCAGCGCCACGGATTCGGCTTCGTCGTCGTGACGCGCGTAGTAGGTGCCCATGGTGCCCTGCAGCTCCGGGAACTCGCCGACCATGTCGGTCAGCAGGTCGGCCTTGGCAAGTTCGGCGCCGCGCATGGCGGCCGCTTTTTCCACGGCAATGCCGGCGGCGCCCATCGCGTCGGCGATGTGGCCGGCGATCTGCTGCAGGCGCTGCACGCGGTCGAGCTGCGAGCCGATCTTGTTGTGGTAGACCACATTGGCCAGTTGCGGCACGCGCGAGGCCAGGGTCTTCTTGCGGTCCTGGTCGAAGAAGAACTTGGCGTCGGCCAGGCGCGGGCGCACCACGCGCTCATTGCCGCTGATGATGGATTCCGGCGTGTCCGTGGCCAGGTTGGAAACCACCAGGAAGCGGTTGCGCAGGTGGCCTTCGGCATCGGTCAGCGCGAAGTACTTCTGGTTGGTCTGCATGGTCAGGATCAGGCATTCCTGCGGCACTTCGAGGAAGACCTCCTCGAAATGGCAAGGATAGACCACCGGCCATTCCACCAGCGAATTGACTTCGTCGAGCAGGGCATCGGGCATGACGACCTGGTCGGCGCCGGCCTGCTCCAGCAGCGCGTTGCGAATGCGTTCACGGCGCTCGGTGTAGCTGGCCAGCACGCGGCCTTGCGATTCCAGCACGGCGGCATAGTCGCCGGCCCGGGCAATCTCGATCTCGCCGCCAGACAGGAAGCGGTGGCCCTGGGTGGTCCTGCCGGCCTGGAGCCCCAATGCACTGACCGGCACCACTTCGGTGCCGAGAAGGGCCACCAGACGGTGCGCGGGGCGCACGAAATGCACGGTGCTGCCGTCCGGACGCTGGTAGCTCATCACCTTGGGGATGGGCAGCCTGGCGATGGTGTCGTCCAGTGCCGCCTGCAGGCCGGCAACCAGTTCGGCGCCGCGCGCGGTGTAGCGGTAGAAGAAGGCGTCGGCCTTGCCGTCGGAGGCGCGCTCCAGGGTTTGCCAGTCGATCGCTTCGACGCCCACCGATTTGGCCAGCGCGGCCAGCTTCTTGGCCAGCGGCGCCGTCGGCTCGCCGTTGGCGTCCAGCGCCACCGTCAGCGGCAGCACTTTTTCGCGCTGCTCGCGGTCTGGCGCGCTGCGGCGCACGCCGGTGACTTGCGCGGCCAGCCGGCGCGGCGTGGCGAAAGAGGTGACGGCGGCGCCGTCATCCAGCAGGCCACGCTCGGACAGGCCGGCGAACAGGCCCTGCGCGAAGGCGTCGCCCAGGCGCGCCAGCGCCTTGGGCGGCAGCTCTTCGGTGAACAGCTCGATCAGCAGCGTATCGTTCGAATCGGTCAGGGTTTGCGACATGAATCGTTTCCAACAAGTTGTGGCACGCGCTGCGCCTTAGCAGCGCGGTGCAATAGTAGGTTCTACGCCGGACAACAGCCACAGGCCGTTTTGCTGGCGGAATTGCAGCGTGGTCGCTACGCACTGGCTGTCCGTGCTGCCGCCGCTGCTTGCGCTGCTGCCGCGGGTGCCGGGGGCGGGACGCGGTGCGAAGAAGCGGGCATCGAGCCGGCGCAGGCGCTTGTCGTAGCGGATCTCGTCGATGCGGCCGCTTACCCAGAAATCGATCTTGGGCGGCAGCTGCGCGGCCGAGTAGTACGTCTTGATCTGGCGGCGTACCCGGCCGTTCACTGTCTCGGTCTCGGTCCACGTGAGCGGGTAACGGATCGCGCTTTCATAGGCGCGCAGCGGCACGCGGTGCCAGCCCAGATCCCTGGAGCCCGACAGGTCGCACGAGAACGTGCGCACCAGCTGGGTCCACTGGTCCAGCGAGTTGTTCGGGCCGAAGGCGCCGTGCCAGTGCCGGTCGATGGCCTGCTGCAGTGCCTGCGGATTGGCTTCGCAGACATTGGACAGGTCGGCCGGCAGGTACAGCGCCTGCGGGCTCGGCACGGGCGCCGAGGCCTGGGCGGCGCCGGACGCTCCCAGGGCCAGCATCGCCAGGGCAGCGCATCCGCGCAGCGCGCCGCGCGCCGCGCGGGTCATGCGGCGGCCTCGCGTTCGCACATCGGAAAGCCGAGCGACTCGCGCGAGTCATAGTAGGCCTGGGCCACCAGCCGCGACAGGTTGCGGATGCGGCCGATATAGGCCGCGCGCTCGGTGACCGAGATCGCGCCGCGTGCGTCCAGCAGGTTGAAGGTGTGGGCGGCCTTGAGCAGTTGCTCGTAGGCGGGCAGCGGCAGGCGTTTGGCGGCGTCGGCCGGCGCGGCCTGCCCGGCATCCTGCTTCGCCTCGGCGGCGCCCATCAGGCGCTTGGCTTCCGCTTCGTGTTCGGCGAAGTGGCGGAACAGGATCTCGGTATTGCTTTGCTCGAAGTTGTAGGTGGATTGCTCCACTTCGTTCTGGTGATAGACGTCGCCATAGGTCAGGCGGCGCGTCTTGCCGTTTTCTTCCCACTCGGTCCACACCAGGTCATAGATGTTCTCGACCTTCTGCAGGTACATCGCCAGGCGCTCGATGCCGTAGGTGATCTCGCCGGTGATGGGCTTGCAGTCGATGCCGCCCACTTGCTGGAAATAGGTGAACTGCGTCACTTCCATGCCGTTGAGCCAGACTTCCCAGCCCAGGCCCCATGCGCCCAGCGTGGGATTTTCCCAGTCGTCCTCGACGAAGCGGATGTCGTTCTGCTTCAGGTCCAGGCCCAGCGCTTCCAGCGAGCCGAGGTACAGCTCGAGGATGTTCTCGGGCGCGGGCTTGAGCACGACCTGGTACTGGTAATAGTGCTGCAGGCGGTTGGGGTTCTCGCCATAGCGCCCGTCCTTGGGGCGGCGCGACGGCTGCACATAGGCGGCGCGCCACGGCTCCGGCCCGATCGCGCGCAGGAAGGTATGCACGTGCGAGGTGCCGGCGCCGACCTCCAGATCGATGGGTTGCAAGAGTGCGCAGCCCTGCCGGTCCCAGTAGGCCTGCAGGGTGAGGATCATTTGTTGGAAGGTCAGCATAAGCGAAGACTAGTAAGGGCCTGCACACAGGCCAGCAAGCAAGCAAGGGCGGGCGCCGGGCGGCAAAGTTGCCACGGCGCCTCACGAAGATCGTGCCAAACCCTGAATTCTATCGGTTTTTTTCAGGCTGCCCGCCATCGGCACGACCCTTGCATGAGTCACGACATCCAATCCCGCCCGCGGGGCTGGCATGTGGTGTCGGCGTTTTGCAACGAATCGGGTAAACACCGAAGCCCTCTAAAGCTCTGCCGGATACTGGCCGTTAGTGTTTTTGTATACAGTATTAAGCAGAGCTGTGCATAACAGCCGAAACCGTCCGAATCAATTCATCAGGGGGACACCGGTCATGTCGCTACTTTCTCGGAAGCCTTATCTCGTCGCCATCGCAGTGATGATAGCCGCCGCCTTGCTGTCGGCAGTGGCTGGCGTGGCAGCCTGACACGCCTGCTGGGCTGTCTGCGGCCCGGCCGCCGTCAGCGTTGCTGGCGGCGGCGCCAGGCCGCCAGGGCCAGCACCAGCAGGCAGGCTGCCAGCGCCGGACTATTTCCCCAGCGCACATATGGGGTGAAACCCTGTGTGCCCTGCACATTGGCGGTGAGCGTGCCGACCGTGAAGGTCGGCAAGCGCGCGGCCACCACGCCGTCCGGCGTCACCACGGCAGTCATCCCGGTATTGGTCGAACGCAGCATCGGCCGGCGCATCTCCAGCGCGCGCATGCGCGAGATCTGCAGATGCTGGTCCAGCGCAATGGTGTCGCCGAACCAGGCCAGGTTGGTCACATTGACCAGGATATTGGCCGGCACCGGCTGGCTGCGCAGCGTCTCGGCGATTTCCTCGCCGAACAGATCCTCGTAGCAGATATTGGGTGCCACCATGATGCCGCGCACCGGCAGCGGGGCCTGGTCCAGTCCGCCGCGGCGGAAGTCCCCGAGCGGCATCTTCATCATGTCCACGAACCAGTGGAAACCCAAGGGAATGAACTCGCCGAACGGCACCAGGTGGTGCTTGTTGTAGCGATACAGCCGTTCGGTCAGCGGACCCAGGCCGAAGACGCTGTTGGTGAAATCGACCGGCGAATCCGCGCCGGCGGCGCCAAACAGCACGGTGGTGCCGCTGGCCACGGTGAAGTCGCGCACCGCGATGGCGATGTCGACGGGCAGGTCCTGCAGGATCACCGGGAAGGCGGTCTCGGGCGTGACCACGAGATCGGCCGGGGCGGCCGTGATCAGGTCGCGGTATAGCTCGATGGAGCGCTGCACGCCGGCCGGTTCGAACTTGATGTCCTGTGCCACATTGCCCTGCAGCAGCCGCACGGCAATGGGCTTGCCGGCCGGGGTAGTCCAGGCGACCGGCACCAGCGCGGCGCCGCCCAGCGGCAGCGCCACGGCTCCCGCCAGCGCGAGCGCGCCGGTGCGCTTGCCGCCCGGGCCGGCGCTGCCGAAGCCGCGCACCGCTGCCACCAGCAATGCAGCCACAGTTGCCGCCAGCGCGCCGATGCCGTAGACCCCGATCAGCGGCGCGAAGCCGGCCAGCGGACCATCGGTATGGGCGTAGCCGCTCGACAGCCAGGGAAAACCGGTGAACATTACGCCGCGCAGCCATTCGGACAGCCCCCAGGCCGCGCCGAAGGCGAGCGGCGCCAGCAGCGTCACGGAGGCCGCGCGCGTCCGGCGCGCCATCAGCCAGTGCCATGTCGCGGCGGCCAGCGCCGGAAAGAGCGCGATGAAGCCGGCAAGCAGCAGCACGGCAAGCAGCGCCATCCAGGCTGGCATCTCGCCATAGACGTGCATGCTGATATAGAGCCACCACACGCCGGAGAGGAACCAGCCCAGGCCAAAGGCGTAGCCGGTCGCGGCCGCGCCGCGGGTGCGGGGCGCATCGGCGACCAGCGCCACCAGCCCAGCCAGCGACAGCAATTGCAGCCACCACCAGGTATGGGGCGCGTAGGCCTGGGTATGGGCGACGCCCAGGATGGCGGCCAGCAACAGTCGGGGCAGGCTCACGCCGCGCGCGTTGTCGCGCCCGGCGCTGGCGGCGCCGGGCCATGCCTGGAGCAAGCGCTTCATGCGCCGTCCACTTCGGGCGGGTTGAGCGGGGCCTCGCGGCGCACCAGCAGCAGGTGCGCCTGGCGGGCATCGGCGCGCAGGACTTCGAAGCGCATCGGGGGCAGTATCACCACTTCGCCGCGATGCGGCACGTGGCCAAGGTGGTTGCTCAGCAAGCCGCCCACGGTGTCGACGTCGTGATCGGAGAAGTGCGTGCCGAAGGTTTCGTTGAACTGCTCGATCTCGGTCAGGCCATGCACGCGCCAGCCGCCATCGGGCAGTTGCACGATCTTGTCATGATCCTCGTCAAGGTCGAACTCGTCCTCGATGTCGCCCACGATCTGTTCCAGCACGTCCTCGATGGTGACCAGGCCGGCGACGCCGCCATACTCGTCCACCACCATCGCGATGTGGTTGCGGTTGATGCGGAAGTCGCGCAACAGGATATTGAGGCGCTTGGACTCGGGGATGAATACAGCCGGGCGCAGGGTCTCGCGCAGGTCGAACTCCTCGTCGGTGTAGTACCGCAAGAGGTCCTTGGCCAGCAGGATGCCGATGATGTTGTCGCGGCTGCCTTCGTAGACAGGAAAGCGCGAGTGCGCCGTCTGCCGCATGAAGGGGATGAAGCTCTCCGGCGCGTCGGCGATATTGACGGTGTCCATCTGGCCGCGCGGCACCATGATGTCGCGCGCGGTGAGTTCGGAAACCTGGAACACGCCCTCGATCATGGAGAGGGAGTCGGCGTCGATCAGGTTGCGCGCATGCGCATCCTGAAGCACCTCGAGCAATTCAGCGCGGGTATCGGGCTCGGGGGAGATGAAATCCGAGAGCCGTTCGAGCAGGGATCGGGGACGGTCGGCTGACTTCGAACTGGGGTAAGGGTCGTTCATGGCGCGGCGAGCGCGGGGTGGATATCGGTTGAAGGATACACTAAAAGGGTTTGGGATCTGTGACGGGGGGGGTGGGGCGGGGTTTGAAACTGCGACTTCTGCGCTTCAACTGCTTAACTTCAAGGTCAAAAGCAACTGCAGTTTCACCACCCCTGCGGGGCGGCGACCTACTTTCTTGTCTTGCCAAGAAAGTAGGCAAAGAAGGCGCCCCATACGGCCTGGTACACCTTGACGGCACGCTTCGCATCGCGGGTGGGTGATTCCTGCCTTGGGGCGGGGATCACGGCTAAGCCTGTCTTCTAGACTTTGTTTTTGATGTTGCCGTCTGCCCGGTACGGGTCGGCGAAGCCTAGCGCTTGCAGCGTCTCCGTCTCGATGGCTTCCATTTCCTCCGCCTCGGCGTCCTCTTCGTGCTCATAGCCCTGCGCATGCAGCACGCCGTGCACGATCAGATGCGCATAGTGCGCCTCAAGCGGCTTCTTCTGCTCGCGCGCTTCCTGCTCCACCACCGGGCAGCACAGCACGATATCCCCGCTGACCGGATCGGACTCATGCTCGGCATAGGCAAACGTCAGGACATTGGTCGCGTAGTCCTTGCCGCGGTAGCTGCGGTTCAGGCTGCGGCCTTCTTCCTCGCCGACAAAGCGGATGGTCAGCGTGGCATCGGCGTACAGCGCCGACTTGGCCCAGGTCTGCACCTTGCGCTGCGTCGGCAGGCCGCGTCGTCCCTTGACACCCTCGCCGTACTGCAGCGCGAGTTCCAGCGACGGCGGCGTGGCGGGGGTGCCGGTGGTGGTGACCACGGGCGTGGCGGTGACGGCCACGGATAGCGCGTCATGGTTGTCCGGGCGCACCAGCAGGCCGGCCTGCTGGCGGTCGTCGGTGTGCTCGGCCAGCAGCGCGAGCACGCCATCGGCGGCTTGCGAGAGGTCCACGGTGATGCTGCGGCCGTCAGGCAGCTGCACGCGCACGGCGTGCGCCTGGGTCTTGCGCGCACGGCCGTCGGCGTCGAACAGGATCAGGCTGGCGGGGGAGGAGTTTGCGTTCACGATGTTGCGTTCGGTTAAGCGTCTCGGTGTTGAGCGTGATATTCGTCATAGGCATCGACGATGCGTGCCACCAGCGGATGGCGCACCACGTCGAGGCTGGTGAAGCGGGTCATGGCCACGCCGCGCACCTCGCGCAGCACATGCTGCGCTTCCACCAGGCCGCTCTTCTGGCCGCGCGGCAGGTCGATCTGGGTGGTGTCGCCGGTGATCACCGCCTTGGAGCCGAAGCCGATCCGGGTCAGGAACATCTTCATCTGCTCGGGCGTGGTGTTCTGTGCTTCGTCCAGGATGATGAAGGCGTGGTTCAGCGTGCGCCCGCGCATATAGGCCAGCGGCGCGATCTCGATCATCTGGCGCTCGAACATCTTCTGCGTGCGGTCGAAGCCGAGCAGATCGTACAGCGCGTCGTACAGCGGGCGCAGGTAGGGGTCGATCTTCTGCGCCAGGTCGCCGGGCAGGAAGCCCAGGCGCTCGCCGGCTTCCACCGCCGGGCGCGTCAGCACGATGCGCTTGACCGAGTCGCGTTCCAGGGCGTCCACCGCGCACGCCACGGCCAGGTAGGTCTTGCCGGTGCCGGCCGGGCCGATGCCCAGCGTGAGGTCATGCGAGAGCACATTGCGCAGGTAGTCGCGCTGCATTGGCGTGCGCCCGTGCAGGCCCGCGCGGCGCGTGTGAAGTACGGGCGATTCGTCCTCGAAGGCGTCGGCCTCGGCACCGCCGGCGCCGTCCGGCACATAGGCGCCGTGCGCGGCGACCTGGCGCGCTTCGACCAGGCCGAGCTGCACGTCGTCGATCGACAGCGCCGTGCGGGCCTGGTTATAGAAGCGCTCCAGCGCGGCGGCAGCGTCGCGCGCGTAGGCGCCGCGCACCGTCATGCGGTGGCCGCGGCGCAGGATGGTGACGTCGAGCGCCTGCTCGATCTGGCGCAGGTTCTCGTCAAGCGGCCCGCACAGGTTCTGCAGGCGGGTGTTGTCGTCCTTGGGGGCGACGAATTCGGCTGAGGGAATTTTCATCTGGGAACGAGTGGCGGCTTCTTGCGTCGCGCCCGCCGGCCACGGCCGGCAGGCGCAACCCGGCCTGGATTACTGGCGCACTACGATTTCGCCGCGCAGCGAGTGTGGGAAGGCTTCGGTGATGGCCACGTCCACCATCTCGCCGACCATGCGGTCGCGGCGGTCCTGGGGCACGCCCGGCAGCGCGAAATTCACCACGCGGTTGTTCTCGGTGCGGCCGTGCAGCTCGGTCGGGTCCTTGCGCGCCGGGCCTTCCACCAGGATGCGCTGCACCGAGCCGACCATGCCTTTGCTGATGCGCTGCACGTTTTCCTCGATGGTGGCCTGCAGGTGCTGCAGGCGCCGGAGCTTGACCTCGTGCGGCGTGTCGTCGGCCAGATTGGCCGCCGGCGTGCCGGGGCGCGGGCTGAAGATAAAGGAGAAGGAGGTGTCGTAGCCGATCTCCTCGATCATCGCCATCAGCTTGTCGAAGTCCGCCTCGGTCTCGCCGGGGAAGCCGATGATGAAGTCCGACGACAGCGACATGTCCGGGCGCAGCGCGCGCAGTTTGCGGATGATGCTCTTGTACTCCAGCACGCTGTAGCCGCGCTTCATGGCCATCAGGATGCGGTCGGACGCATGTTGCACCGGCAGGTGCAGGTGGTTGACCAGCTTCGGGCAGCGCTCGTACAGCTCGATCAGTCGCGGCGTGAATTCCTTCGGGTGGCTGGTGGTGTAGCGGATCCGCTCGATGCCGGGGATCTCGGCCACGTACTCGATCAGCAGCGCGAAGTCGGCGATTTCGCTGGTGTCGCCCATGGCGCCGCGGTACGCGTTGACGTTCTGCCCCAGCAGCGTGACTTCGCGCACGCCTTGCCCGGCCAGCCCGGCGACCTCGGCCAGCACGTCCTCGAACGGGCGCGAGACTTCCTCGCCGCGGGTGTAAGGCACCACGCAGTAGCTGCAGTACTTGGAGCAGCCTTCCATGATCGAGACAAAGGCGCTCGGGCCTTCGACCCGCGCCGGCGGCAGGTGGTCGAACTTCTCGATCTCGGGGAAGGAGATGTCCACTTGCGAATGGCCGGTCTGGCGGCTGCGGTCGATCATGGCGGGCAGGCGGTGCAGCGTCTGCGGGCCGAACACCACATCGACATAAGGCGCGCGCTTGACGATGGCGGCGCCTTCCTGGCTCGCCACGCAACCGCCCACGCCGATCACCAGATCGGGCTTGAGCGCCTTGAGCGCCTTCATGCGGCCGAGTTCGGAGAACACCTTCTCCTGCGCTTTTTCGCGCACCGAGCAGGTGTTGAAGAGGATCACGTCCGCATCTTCGGGGTTGTCTGTCTTTTCCAGGCCTTCGGCGGCGTGGAGCACGTCGACCATCTTGTCCGAGTCGTACTCGTTCATCTGACAGCCGTAGGTTTTGACGAAGACTTTTTTCATGGTGCCGATCTCAGTGGTTGACCTGGGGGCATCAGGGCTTTATGGGGACTCAACAAATCCGGGAGCCACGGCACGTTGCCGCGGCCCGGACGACGATCATTGCGCGGTTTTCTGTTCCTGCTCGCTCAGCACCCAGGCCGTCAGCAACTGGCCGTAGAGGTCGAGCTTGAACCGCACCGGCAGCTTCTGGCCGGCCACCGCCGCGATGGGCAGCAACTGGTTGTCGGTGCCGAACAGCCGCAGGCCGGGCGCCACGCCAACGGTCTTGCCGTCCAGCGTTGCCGATTGCGGTGCGCCGGGCGACGGCGCGGCGAGCACCAGCCGGGCTTTCGCCGCGTCGGCCGGGATCACCCGCAACGGCGCCTGCCCCTGTGCCGTTGCCGGCAGCAGAGCGGCGCACGTGGCGAGCGATGCGGCAAGCAGGGTCGCCCGCAGGAACAGGGCAGGGCGCGCGGCACGGTTGGCTGACATGGAGGCTCCGGCGAAAAACGGTTCGGGAAACGAAGGCGATGCGGGTTGTCCGCGGCAAGCGGCGCACCAGCCAAGTCTACGCGCACCGTGCCGCCGCGCCTGGCGCAGGCCGGGCAACCCGATATTCTACCCGGTCGCCCGCCGCCCGCGCTGGCCTAGAACAGTCCGGATGCTTCCTGCAGCACACGCCGCTTCGAGACCGTCCCCATCAGTTCGCGCCCGCCGTTATCGCGGATCACCGGGATGCGGTTGAGCGCGTGATGGGTGAACAGGCTCAATGCGTCGGGCAGGCGCGACTCGGGGGTGAGCGTGGGGAAGTCGCGTTCGCACAGCGTAAACAGGTCGGCATCCGGCTGCTCGCGCAGCGCGCGCTGCACGGCGTGGATCGACAGCGCGCCCAGCAGGCAGCCATTGGGCGCCACCATATACAGGTAGCGCGTGCCGGTCTCGGCGAACTTGTCGCTGGCCTGTTCCAGCGTCGCGTCCGGGCCGATCGTGGTGTCGGTGGGCTCGCACAGCCCGGCCAGCGTAAGCGCCCGCGCGCGGTCCGCCGCGGCCGAGGCTTGCGTACGCTCGGCCACCACGCTGTACAAGGACAAGGTCTGGCAGCGTGAGGCGGTGTAGTAGGCCGCCGCCGCGCCGATCATGCCGGGCAGCAGCAACGCCGGCGCCAGTGTCATCTCGAACACCATCAGCACTGACATCAGCGGCGCCTGGCTGGTGGCGGCCAGGAAGGCGCACATGCCCACCAGCGGCAGCAGCGGCGCGCCGCCGCCTCCCGGCACGGCGGGCGCCAGCAATTGCCCGAGCGCGGCACCCACGAACAGCGAAGGGGTGAACACCCCGCCCACCGCGCCCGAGCCCATGCTGAGCACGGTGGCCAGCAGCTTGGCCAGCAGCACGGCCGCCAGCGACACGCTCAGGGGATGCGCCATCAGGATCGACTGGATGGTGTAGTAGCCATTGCCTACCACCTCCGGCACCCAGATCGCCAGCACGCCCACCAGGGCGCCGCCCAGCGCCAGGCGCGGCACCATGCCGCCCGGCACGTGGGCGAAGGCGCCCTTGGCCAGGCTGGAGGCGCGCATGAAAAGGGCGCCCGCGACACCGGCCAGTACGCCCAGCAGCACAGCGGCGAGCAGCATCGGCGCGTGCAGCATGTCGGACGGCACATGCAGGCCCGGGTACAGCGGTTGCAGGCCGCCGTGCAGCTGGCTGACCACGGTGCCTGCCACCGAGGCCAGGAACAGCGGCATCAGCCGCTGCACCGCCACCGCGCCGAACACCACCTCGGCGACAAAGACCGCGGCCGACAGCGGCGTGTGATACACCGAGGCCAGCCCCGCGGCCGCGGCGCAGGCCGTGAGCATGCGCCTCAGGTTGGTGTCGCCATCGGGGCCGGCTCTGCCGCGCGCCGACGGGAACAGCGAGCCGCACAGCGCGGCGAGCTGGATCATCGCGCCCTCTTTACCGACCGAGCTGCCGGTGACGATGGAGCAGAACGACGACAGCGCGCGCAGCAATGTGATGCGTACCGGCAGCCGCCCCGTGCCGCTGGCGACTGCTTCCATATAGTCGGAAACGCCGGGCTGTGCCGCATTGAGCCTGGCCGCGGCGGTCAGCAGCAAGCCCGCGACCACGCCACCGAGGGTCGGGATCAGCACCCGCCAGGCCAGCGCCAGCCCGGCAAATACGGTGACGATATCCGCATGCGTGCCAAACATCACATAGCCGCTGGCGTCCAGCGCTTCCTTGAACAGGGTGGTGACGATGGCGGCGGCGATCCCTACCGGGATGGCTGTAAAGAGAGTGACTTCCTGGTCTTCGATGAACCTGAACCGCATCGTGACGTCATCCGGGGGGGAGGATGGAGCCGGGCCGGGCATGCCCGTGCCCGCGGGGGCACGGCCAGGCGGGACCAGGGCGTGGCTGGCCGCCATGATAGCGCAGCGCCACCCGGACCCATCGGGCCCATCGGGGCGCCTGGCGCGCGCGATAGCGCCAGGCTGGTACACTAGCGGCCTTTCCTCCTAAAGAAGCGGGGGCAGTCGCCTCGTTTCGCCGGTCGCTCTTTTCCGGTTTTCGGTTTTCTCACTCACGTCGCCCCCGCGATTGGCGCACCACATGCGCAAAGGGCGGCCGAAGCGTCAATTCATGTCTTTTTCCGATCTTGGCTTGTCCGACAAGCTTATGCGTGCCGTGGCCGAACAGGGCTATACCACGCCGACTCCGATTCAAGCGCAGGCGATTCCCGCCATCCTCAAGGGGGGCGACCTGCTTGCCGGCGCGCAGACCGGCACCGGCAAGACGGCCGGCTTCACGCTGCCGCTGCTGCAACTGCTGTCCGAATCCCCGGCTGCCCGCGAACCCGCGCGCGGACAGCGCCTGCCGGTGCGTGCGCTGGTCCTGACCCCCACCCGCGAACTGGCGGCCCAGGTCGAGGAAAGCGTCCGTAACTACGGCAAGTACCTCAAGCTGCGTTCGATGGTGATGTTCGGCGGCGTGGGCATCAATCCGCAGATCGAACAACTCAAGCGCGGTGTCGATATCGTGGTGGCCACGCCTGGCCGCCTGCTCGACCACCTGTCGCAACGCACCATCGACCTCTCGCACGTGGAAATGCTGGTGCTGGACGAAGCCGACCGCATGCTGGACATGGGCTTTATCCACGACATCCGCAAGATCCTCAACGTCCTGCCGCCGAAGCGCCAGAACCTGCTGTTCTCGGCCACCTTCTCCGACGAGATCCGTGGCCTGGCCGACCGTCTGCTCGACAATCCCGCTTCCATCGAAGTCGCGCGCCGCAACACCACGGCCGAGACCGTGGCGCAGCGCGTCTACCCGGTGGACCGTGAGCGCAAGCGCGAACTGCTGGCCCACCTGGTGCGCGAGAACGACTGGCACCAGGTGCTGGTGTTCACCCGCACCAAGCACGGCGCCAACCGCCTGGCCGAGCAGCTCGACAAGGAAGGCCTGTCGGCGCTGGCGATCCACGGCAACAAGAGCCAGTCGGCCCGCACACGCGCGCTGACCGAGTTCAAGGCCGGCACGCTGCGCCTGCTGGTGGCCACCGATATCGCCGCGCGCGGCATCGACATCGACCAGCTGCCGCACGTGGTCAACTACGACCTGCCCAACGTGCCCGAAGACTACGTGCACCGTATCGGCCGCACCGGCCGTGCCGGCGCCGAGGGCGAGGCGATCTCGCTGGTCTGCGTGGATGAAACCGCCTTGCTGCGCGACATCGAGCGGCTGATCAAGCGCCAGATCGAACAAACCATCCTGCCGGGCTTCGAGGTCGATCCGAGCATCCCGGCCGAGCCGATCCAGAAGGGCCGTCAGGCCCGCGGCCAGGGCCAGGGCAATGGCGGCGGCCGCGGCCGCGGCGCGCCTGCCGGCGGCGGCCAGCCGCGCGGCCGGGCAC
>NZ_JBFTOX010000052.1:0-69559 GCF_056398185.1 Cupriavidus sp. 05L310 | reverse complement strand
TACCGGGCCACCTCGCCTCCCCCCGTGGAGAAACCCACCAGGATGGCGTCCCGCAGGTCAAGGGTTTCGAACACAGTGGCCAGATCGTCGGCATAGGTGTTCATCTCATTGCCGTTCCATGGCTGGCTTGAACGGCCGTGGCCACGACGGTCATGTGCAACGGCGCGGTACCCTTCCGACGCAACCAGCATCATCTGGGATTCCCAACTGTCCGAGCTCAGTGGCCAGCCATGACTGAATACAACGGGGCGACCGGCGCCCCAGTCCTTGCAATAGAGCTGGGTGCCGTCCTTTGCCGTGATATAGCTGCCTGAAGCCTTTCCGCTCGCCCTTGCGGTGTTCGTCTTGTCTGCCGACGGTGCTGCCGCCGCAGGTCCGGGCAAGCCGGAAGCCACCAGCGCGCTGGCTGCGGCCGCGCTGCCCACCAGCAGGTTACGTCGCGATAGGCCTTGATCGAGGCTGCGATCTGAAGACATGGTGAGACTCCTTTATTGGCGCGTGCGCGCGTTGCCTTGAATATGTCTGAGCGTCAGGTTCTTGGTCATGGTGCCGATGCATGCTGGTTTGTGCAGGCTTCAATGTAGTTGGGCGATGACACAGGCAACAGGCACATCTTTATCGTTTTCGACTGGGCCATCGACATGGGGCGGCATGACCTATGGTTGCTAGCGCGTCGACCAGGTGATCTATTGGCGCGAGTGCGCAGTGCCTGATATATATGATCAGTCGTCTTTTTAAGGCCGCAAAAAAATTTCAGTACAACAACCGCTTGGGGGTGACTTGCTGAAATCGTCGGCAGGCGTCGCCATTGCGCTGGACCTTGCTGCGCAGGACCGCCCCTTCCCAGGCTTCGATAATGATGGACGCGAGCTGCTCGGAATCTACGTCCGCCGCAGTTCCTGGCGCAGCCTGGCCTCATCAAGGCAGGCATGTGATCATGCCTTCCCAGCGCGCCAGAATGCGCTCCAGAGCCGTTCGGACTTCACCGCTGGTATTGGACAATTCGAGAGAAAGGTTGCCCACAAGGCATCCGAGCGTGAAATCTTGTGCCGCGTGGTCCGCCACCAGCAACTCGAACAACTTTCCGATCCTGGCCAACGGCGCGATGCGCGCGTCATACATTACTTTGGCATGGCATTGTTCAATGGAATCCCAATAGGCTTCGAGCACTTCGGCGGCAAAGGCTTGCTTGCTGTCGAAATAGCTGTAGAAGGATCCCTTGGGAACATCGGTGGCACCGACGATGTCCCGCGCCAGACCCGTTGAAACCGGCGCTGTGAATCACACGAGCACCGTCGATGAGCAGCCGGCTACGGATCTCGGGGTTGGCGGGTCTTGGCATGTCGCAATAGTTGCTAAGCAGATGCGGAGAGCAATAGACGACTGGTTGATTATTTGCCAAGCGTCCCATGACGATCGCCTATGCTTTCAGCGCGCGCATCAGTTCGGCAACCAGGCGATCGGCTTCAGTCTGACTGCGCAGATTGGTAAAGCCCATCATCAAGCCACGCCGCCCTGGCGCACCATGCCGCCAGGCGGTCAGCGAATGGACGGCGAATCCTGCCTCGCGCGCGCGGCGGGCCATCGCCAGATCGTCAAGATCGTCCCTGACGTCGACCAGAAGGTGCATGCCGCCATCCTGCAGGCAAACAGTGAAGCCGTCCGTTTTGTATGGCGCCAGCGCCTCGGCCAGCATTGCGCGTCGTCGTGCGTAAAGCGTGCGCATGCGTTTGATGTGCCGGGCGAAGTGTCCCTGCGCAATAAACTCCGCCGCCACGGCTTGCAAGAGTTCGGGGCAGCCGCCATGCACCATGCGCCTGCAGGCCAGATTCATGGTCGGCACCAGACTTTGTGGCACGACCACGTAAGCGAGCCGTAGTCCCGGGTACAGCACCTTGCTAAGCGTGCCGCAATAGATCACCCGGTCGCATGTGTCCAGGCTCTTCAGGGCCGGCAACGGGTGGCCGCGGTAACGAAACTCGCCGTCGTAGTCGTCCTCGATGATCCATGCGCCCCGCTCACCGGCCCAGTCGAGCAGTTCGACGCGACGTTGCAGTGTCAGTGCCACGCCAGTCGGGCTCTGGTGCGATGGCGTCACTACGGCCAGGCGCGCCTCTGGAAAATGCTGACGCCCAAATTCGACGTCGAGGCCATGATCATCCACTGGCACATTCCGGACCTGCAGGTTCAGGCGCCTGAGTGACTGGGCTGTCGGAGGGTAGCTGGGATCCTCAACCCAGGCGCTTTCGCCCGCCAGCCTGAGCGCATCCACAATCAGCGCAAGGCTGGCCGTATATGCCGGCACGACGAACACCTGGTGCGGCTGGGCGTCGATGCCCCGTGAGCGCTGCAGGTAAGCGGCCAACGCTTCTCGCAGCGGGCCAAATCCGGCTGACGCCGGCCTGGTCAGCGAGCCGGCGCTGCGTATTTGCCGAGCCATCAACCTCGTCCATAGTTTTCGCGGGAACTCATCCAGCGCGGGAAGCCCGAGTTGCAACGGCACGGGGATTCCACCATCCGTTTCGATCGAAAACTCGGTAAGTTCCTGGTCCGGTGGCGTGCGGCTGGATCCAGCCGCTGCGGCCACGCGGTGGGGGCGCGATGGCGCAATTTGCGCGGAAACGAATGTCCCCGCAGGGCCTCTGGCGATCAGGTAACCTTCGCCCAAGAGTCGGTCATAGGCGACCTGAACGGTCCCGCGCGCCACTCCGAGCTCGCCCGCAAACGCACGCAAGGATGGCACCCGCTGCCCGGGTTTCAGTTGCCCTTGCTGAATCGAGGCACGAATCCGGGCGTAGATCTGCTCATGCAGCGGCGCTGCGTTGGATGGATCCTGAGCCGGTAACTTCGTCATAGCCTGGCAAATAAAAAAAGATCCCGTACCCGCGGCTTGCCAGGTCAGCTTCGGTCGAAAGCCGTCACCTTGGGCATCACCACGGCAAGATAGTCGACCAGTGTACGTACTGCCGGCAGCAGGCCGGTGCGATAGGGAATCAGCGCCGTGATGCGAGCATCCGCGGCCATCCATTCGGGCAGGATCTGCCGCAGCGCGCCGACCCTCAGTTCGGCCTGGCAGACGTATCCGGGCAGTGCCGCAACGCCGATGTTGGCACAAGCGGCCTCTTTCAGCGAAATCAGGCTGTTGCTCTGGAATCTCGGGTCAATCGGCACCACGACGACGCGTTTGTCCGGCCCCTGCAGCTGCCACTGCTGCGCTCCCTTGCTGACCAGTGCGATGATCGAATGCGACGCCAATTCCTCCGGCTGTTCCGGTTGGGACACCCGTTCGAGATATTCCGGCCCTGCGAAGAGATACCACGGCGCGCGTGCGAGCGGACGCTGTACCAGATTGGAGTCCTGGAGCTGGCCCGTGTGGCCGCGGATCGCCAGATCGAATCCCTCTCCAACGATGTCCACCATCCTGTCCGTGGCGGTCTCGATGATTTTGACCTTGGGATGGTCGGACAGGAATGTGGACAACACGTGACGCAACGCAAACTGCGCAATCTCCGCGGCTACAGTGACGCGGATCACACCGCTCGGCTCCGCAAGCCGCTGACGCATGGCTTCCTCGGCAACCTCCGCGCTGCGCAGCAGCGCCATGGCGTACTGGTAAAACTCCTGGCCGACCTCGGTCATGGCGAACTGGCGCGAAGTCCGGTTAATGAGCCGGACTCCCAGCGACGCCTCCAGTTCCTTGACCCGATGGCTCAGCGTCGACTTGGGCAGCCTAAGCATCTCGCCGGCCGAGGTGAACCCGCCGCGGTCAACCACCTGTACGAAGTAATAGACGTCCTTCAGATCCAGCATTGCTTGGGGCGCGGATCATTGCCGGCGGTGGCAACGGTTCGGATGTGGGTGTGATCTTGATCCCCGATCATACCCCAGGGCGCGCATCCGCGGATCCGGGCAAACCTTGGCGCGCACCACTGCGCCGGCCCCGATCGTTCAGTTTTTCCTACACGTTCCGACAGCTTCAGTGATGCCAAGAAGCCCGACGACGACCACCTGGCCGTGGCCCGATTCCAGGGCCGCAGGGTGACACCGCTCGCGCGTGCGTTGCACTGCGAGCAAGAACCCGTGGCAGCCTGAGAAAGCAAATGGGCGGAGATGCAGAGTCTCCGCCCATTCCCCTCCTGCCACAGGCACCGGCATTGATCGGTGCCTGTGGCAGGAGGACTACACCGGCACCGCCTCCCCGCAGCCGGCAATGACATGCATATAGCGCGAAGGCGGCATGGAATCGACAGTGGCCTGGACCGCTTCCGTGCACAGGGACGGACGCCTGGCCAGCGCATCAACATATCGCTCGACGTTGGGCAGGTTTTCCCACATCGACGCAAGCCCCAGATAAGCCATCCGAACCAGATTGACACCCCACAGCACATCGCCGAGCGAGAATGATTCCCCCCTGAGGTACGGTGACGACGAACCAAGCGCATGGTCGAGGTCCGTCAAGAGGCCCGCGACGTGCCGACGTGCGGCGCGCTGAAATGCCGCATCGTGGCAGACCGACTTGCCGCCCCGCTCCTTCGCGATCTTCGCGCGATAGGCCGCAATGAGCTCCGCATCGTCGGCATTGGCGTCAATCATGGCTTCGAGCGCCTTGATCTTGTAGTCGTAGACCGTTTCCATGGCCGTCTTGAGCGCTTCAGGCCGCAGGTCGGCATCGGGATGAAAGCCGTAGAGCAAGGTGCCGTTCGGGATCTGATCGACGATGCTCACCTGGTGCATCACCTGGGCACGCACATCGGCATCCTCCGGCACGAGATGAACGGGATCGCGCGACACCGCATCGAGATAGCAGCAGATCCGTCTGGAATCGGCAATGACACGGCCAGCCTCGTAGTCCACAAGCAACGGGACCGCGCAGGGATCAAAGCCTTCGGTCTCCACCGAAGTACGCCCGCTATAGCCGCTGACAAGTTCCCGCCCCACTTCCCGGCCTGCAAGCAACCGCAGTCGGACGTAGGGCGGATGGTAGTGCTCGGCTGGAACAACGCCATCCGGACCCATCGAACCGAGGATCATCATATTGTTCGAACGGTACGGCAACTGCTTCTCGAACAATACCGTGCGCACTTTCTGCGAGCAGAGTGAACTGGCCGCGTGGAACAGTTCGAAGCGCGGGTTGGCGTCACTACCCACGAGAGAGATTCGCGCGGGGTCCGCGATGGCGGCACGGGCACCGGCCGCCATATTCGTCAATTTGTCATGGCTCATTGCTGGTTTCCTGGCACTCAGGTTTGGCGCTATCGTTCATCGTTATCTCCTGTTCTTGGGTTGACGTCTAGCAACTCTTGTTGGCGGTGCCCGTTCGCAGCATCAGCTCCATCTGCTGTGCAATCTGCAGCAGCGCACCGTCGTCGCCGGGCTTCGCGACGATCTGCAAGGCAGCGGGAAGGCTGCGTTCGCCGGTCGCCAGGGGAATCGAAATGGCAGGAAATCCCGCGACATTGAACGGTGCCGTATAGGTCATCAGCGCCTCTCGGACCGTGCCGGTCCAAGCGCCAATGCTCACGGTACCGGCATCGAGATGCGGTGCGGTGCACGGGCATGTCGGCAGCACGAGATAGTCAACCGTCGACATCACCTCGTGCAGCCTTGTCGTGAAACTTCGCCTGGTCTGCTGGGCCGCCGCATAGGCGCGCAGGTCCATGGTTTCCGCGCGTTTCAGCCGGTCGACGGTTTCCGGATTGTAGTGCGTCGAGATACGGTCCCAGTCGTTGCGGCGGAAATGCTCGATGCCGCCTTCGATCAGGACGATGTTCGCGAAGGCACCGAATACCGCATCGAACAGGCCGGAAGTGCTGACGTTCACACAGGAAAAGACCTGCGCCAGCCGCTTCATCGCGCCATCAAATGCCGCTGCAATTTCCGGACTGAGTGGAACCGGTGCGATGTCACGAATGACGCCCAGCCGTGCGGACAGCCACGCATCGCTCTCGGGAACCCTGATGTCAATCGCATCGGCGAGCAACAGCACGTCGTCAACCTGCTCGCCGAGCAGGCCAACGTGGTCGCAAGTGGGCGCCAGGGGGAACACGCCGCGCGTGGATAACGTGCCGAGCGTGGGCTTGTATCCGACGACGCCGCACAGCGCGGCGGGAATCCGGACCGAGCCGCCGGTATCCGTGCCCACGCCCGCCATGATGGCACCGTGCGCAATCGCCGCCGCGGCGCCACCACTGGAACCCCCGGGTATGCGTGTATGGTCCAGCGGATTCAGGGTATCGCCAAACCTGGCGCTGGCGGTTGTCACGCCCCACGCGAATTCGTGGGTCGTGGTCTTGCCGATGATGATCGCGCCGCGCTCCACCAGAGTTCTCACGATGTCCGCATCGGCGGCTGGCACATGACCGAGATAGGCTGCGGAACCGTAGCGGGTCTCCATGCCCTTGGTGTCGATCAGATCCTTGACCGCAATGGGCAGTCCCTCCAGTGGCCGCGGCCGGCGTTCGCCATAGCGGCGGTCGCTTTCCGCTGCCGCCTTCAGGGCACGGTCCCAATCGATCGCCGAGAATGCATTGAGCAGCCGCTTGCTGGCTTCCGCGCGTTCGAGTGCCTGCTCCGTCAATGCCGCCGCGGTGAATTGCCGCGTGGCAAGGGCATCCAGCGCGTTGCGCAAGCCCATGGAATGCGGGGCCGTCGTTCGGGATGGGCGTCGGATGCCGTGCTGGTCGAGCGACCCGACAGCCGTCGGAAGTATGTCGTGGCCAGAGAAGATCGCATCTCGTGGCTGGCAGTTCAACTGGTTCATGTATTCCACTCCAGGGTGACGTTGCGGTTGGCTTATCCCTGGTTGGAAACGATAGTTGATCGGCTCGGCCTTGGAAGCTGGCTGGCGCCGAACGCAGCGTCCATGAATATGGAACGCCCGGCGGGACACACGGGGCGTGGCCCGCGTGGCTTTGGAGGCAGAGGAGTTAGCGCCGGGTCAGCGGCCGTCGAACGCGGTGACCTTGGGCAACTCTACGGCGAGGAAATCGACCAGCGACCGCACGGCGGGAAGCAGTCCGGTCCGATACGGCATGAGGGCCGAGATGCGCGCATCCGCGGCGATCCAGCCCGGCAGGACTTGCCGCAGCACGCCAGCCTGCAGCTCGGACCGGCAGATATACCCGGGCAGGGCTGCCACGCCAACGTTGGCGCAGGCTGCCTCCTTCAGGGACATCATGCTGTTGCTCTGGAATCTTGGCTCGATCGGGATGGTGACGAGCGTGCCGTCGGGGCCTCGCAGTTGCCACTGCAGCGGCCCTTTGCGCACCATCGAGACGATGGCATGGGATGCAAGTTGCTCCGGCTCCTCCAGGAGTGGCCTCCGTTCGAGGTAGTCGGCACCCGCAAACAGGTACCATGGCGCCCTGACAATGGGCCGTTGGACCAGGTTGGAATCCTGCAGTGCCGAGGTATGTCCGCGCAGCGCCAGGTCGAAGCCCTCGCCGACAACGTCGACGAGCCTGTCCGTGGCGATTTCCACGATGCTGACCTTGGGATGGCTGCTCAGGAACGTCGGCAGGACCTGGCGTAGCGCAAACTGCGCAAGCTCGACCGCTACCGTCACGCGAATGATCCCGCTGGGTTCCGCGAGCCTCTGGCGCATCGCCTGTTCCGCGACGTCGGCGCTCTGCAGCAAGGCGACAGCGTACTGGTAGAACTCAGCGCCTACGTCGGTCAAGGCAAACTGGCGCGAGGTCCGGTTGATCAAGCGGACGCCCAGCGAAGCCTCCAGCTCCTTGACCCTGTGACTTAACGTGGACTTGGGCAGCCCCAGGCTGTTGCCGGCAGACGTAAAGCCACCGCGGTCGACCACTTGCACGAAGTGAAAAACGTCTTTCAGGTCCAGCATCTGGCTGCCTTGGTAGCGGTTGGGTTGGGTTGGGTTGGGTTGGGTTGGGTCAATGGTGTGTGCTTTCCATCGATGGTACTGCAAGGGGTGCGCGCAGTGCCACGGTCGAACACCCCCCAATGACCGCCATTGCCGTGGCAGGCGCCCGCTCGCGCCACGACCGTCAATGCGCCCGAACCCCACCGATCGCGGCAAACTTGGCAGAAAACGACACCACGTCGCCGTAGACTACGAGCGAACGCATGCGCAGCTTGCCGGGTTCGGCAAGCTGCGTATTCGCTTCGAACGTCGCCTCATTCCGATCAAAGAGGGAAACACAGTTCAACCCAGAACTTGTTGCCTTGCGGCCGATTCTGCACGGCGAACTCGCGCTGATACTTGAGCACAATGCCTGCCGCCGGCGACCACATGTATCGTAGTTGCGGCCCGACTGCGACAGATTTTCCGCGAAACCCATCCGCTCCTACGGGCACGCCGTTGACTTTGTCATCGGTGAACTGCTTCAGGAGGTATCCTTGAAGTCCGAGCTGGAACTTGCTGTTAAGCGAATATCCAACAACATATTCAAGTGCTGCAACGGCGCCAGAGTGATATCGAGTCGCCGAGTTCGGTGAACTGATCTCTACGAGCGTGGTGGTGGAGACTTCAACTGCGGGCGTGGGGAACCATGTGGTACTGATGTGCGGTATTAGCGCATATACACTCCGACCAGTGTTCGCCACTCGGTTGGCGGAGTAGGACCCGCTCGGCACTGCGACATTGGTGGCGAGGAAGGCGAAGAATGTTCGCGATGGATTTGAATAATCAATGAGCCACGGCTCAAGAATGATGTCTCCAATTCCATAGCGCTTGCCGCTGCCGCCTGGCGTTTCCAGCCCAAGATGAACGAGCGGGACGATTGCACCACTGGACACAGTAAAGGGGCCGAATGTGGTGCCCCATGTGTGAACGACACGCGGGGCGTCAGCAAACGTGTTCAAGTGGAAGCCGGGAACGAGACTTCCTCCATGCGGGCCAGCGAATTTTCCGGCATTGTAGTAAAGCGTGTAGTTATAGAACTGGGTTTCACCAGGCGGTGGCAAGATTCCATTCAATACGGTATTGACGCCAACAGGGTAACTGGTCTGGCCATTCTCGGTTGCCTCAACCTTCGAGGCGAGCCAGCATGCGAGCGCAACAACCGTCAAAAATCTCGCGGGCACTTTAATCATGTCTCCTCCGTCTCTTTATTCTCTTTTTCGGCTGAGGGCTCCGGGCATCCGCATCAGCCGGTTAAGCGCGCCTACGCTAACTATTCGACATCTCCGCAACTTGCCGAGACTCGCTAACGATGGCTATCGCTTCTTCGTGCTTTTCCAGGTCAAGGAGCGACCCGGACGGTTCCGGGGGTCAGCAATCGACGAACGAGACGAACTCGTCCAGTTCCAGCTTGCTAAGCGCCATGTTGTTTTCCGGAATATTGTTGTCTGCATAGCCGAGTGACATTCCGGCCACGATCATCTCCTCGTCGGGAATGGCGAGGCTTTCACGAAGCACTGCCGATTGCAGCGACCAGATCTGCTGCGGGCAGGTATCCAGCCCCCGGGCGCGCGCGGCCAGCATGATGTTCTGGAGAAAGCAGCCGTAGCAGATGAAGCTGGCCCATTCCAGGCGCCGGTCCATGGTGAAGATCAGTCCCACTGGCGCATCGAAGAACCGGAACTGCCGTTCGACGTCGCGCCGGCGCCCGACGATATCGCTCCTGTGCACGCCCTGCGCATCGCCCAGCATCCCGCGAAACGTATTGAAGCGCGACGAGAATGGTGCCGGCAATTCCTTTGGAAAGAACGGGTAGTCGGGAGCCAGTCCCTCAGGATCGGCGCGATACGCCTCGACCGCGGCTCCCGCAATCTTCTCGCGAGCCTTTCCAGTCAGTACATAGCAGCGCCAAGGCTGCGTGTTGCTTGAACTCGGCGCGTATTTCGCGACCGACAGGATGTCCCTGACAGTCTCGAGCGGCACCGGCTGGTCAAGGAAGCCGCGCTTGCTGTGGCGTCCGCGAATCAGCGCTTCTGTAATCTGGATTGCCTCCATCTTCATGTCTCCGTTCTCGTGGTGGGGGTCGCTACGGTGGAAAGGATCATAGACACGTCCCCTGCCTTGTGAAGACGGCAAAACTTGAAAGCTTCGTCCGGAAACAACGAACGACAGGCCCCCGTACGCACATGTGCGGCGTCCAAAATCCTGGACGCTCCGTTCTCAAATCCCGCGCGCACGCGCGAACCCGATTCGCCTATCTTCCTACTCGGGATCGGAGCCCCCGATCGCATACGAAAACATGGTGGAGAAGTGGAATGAACCAGTTGAAATGCTTGCCGCAGGAAGAGATTGTCTGGGGACACGGAGTGCTGCAAACCGTCGCCCCCTCCATGGGGAACTACGGCATCCGCCGTCCGATGACGTTCACCGTGGAATTCCTTGAGGCCTTGAACCGCGAGTACCTGCAGCCTGCCATCGGCGACGGCGTGGGCACCTTCACCGGCCTGCCGCCGCATGTGCCCGATTTCGCCGTACGCGACGGACTGCGTGCCTGCATCGAGGCCAATGCGGGATCGATCATCGCCCTCGGCGGCGGCTCTGTACTCGACGCCGCAAAGGCAGTCTCCTACCAGCATTTCCAGCAGACAGGCCGCTACCTGCCCATTGCCGCGATTCCGACGACCCTGTCGGGTTCGGAGTTCTCCCACTACTTCGGCGTGACGGAAACGGACGGTCCCCGGAAGTTCAAGCGCAGTTATGCCGTGCGCGAAACGACGCCCAGGCTGGTGGTGATCGACCCCCGGATGATTGTCGACACGCCACGTATGCTGCTGCTGAGTTCGGCCATCAAGGGGATCGACCATGCGGTGGAAGGCATGCGCCGGGTCGGCGTGGACCACCCACACGCCATCCAGGCCGCCAGGGGCGTGGAGCGCTTTCTTGCCGTGCTGGAGAAGTGGCCGCGCAAGCTCGAAACGCCCGAGGCCATCGCGGGCGGCCACGTGTCGACCGACGACCTTTTGCAGCTTCAGCTCGCCGCGTGGCAGTGTTACTTCTATCCTGCTTCGGTCATCTACGGCCTGAGCCATCGCATCGGGCACATCCTCGGCGGGACGTTTGGGGTACCGCACAGCGTGACATCGTGCATTGCGCTGGCGCCCGTCATCCGCGCCTGCGCCGACGCCTATGGCCGAAAGCTCGAGATTTTTTCCACGGACCGTGGCATCCGCACGCCCGCCGCATTCCTCGCTGACCGCATTGAGGCAGCCGTGGACGCACTGGAATTGCCGAGCCGGCTAGGCGACCTCGATTTCGATCGGGCGAAGCTTCCCGAGATGGCGGCCCTGCTCAAGCAGAACTATCCCTCCGAGGTCGGCGACCTTGGCGAGGATGCCGGCGCGAAGCTGGATGCGTTGTTGGAGAGCCTGTGGTAATGACCGGCCGGCCATCCGACACCTTCCCGCATCCCGTCGGCCTGCGCCACGCGCTCGATGCCCTGGCCAGTCGTCAGATCACCGCAACAGGCCTGACGCAGATGGAGTCGATGCAGCGGACCGTCGCCGTTCCACAAAACTTGCCTGACCCTACCACCACCACGAGGAGACCAAAGTGAACGATACCGTCAAGCCCGCATCCCCGGTGCCGGCCGGAACGCCAGCCGGGCATACGCCATACAGTGACTGGTTACAGACAGACGTGCTCCACTCGCTGCAGCACCCGGTCAGCGACCATCCCGGCGAGCACGCCTGGATCGTATCGGCGCAGGTGTCCGAGCTGTACTGGATGCTGATCATCAAGGAAATACAAGCCGCGCAGGCGCAATTGCGTGCCGATGACCTGATCGGGGCCTGCCGGACGCTGCGGCGCGTCGTCGCCCACCACGAGCCGCTCAATGCCACATGGCGCTCCATCGCGTGGATGACGCCTGTCGACCTGCTCGCCATCCTGTCCTGCGTTGGCCCGAAGTACGGCAAGGACACCGCCCTCCAGGGCTGGACGTACCGGCAGATGGTCTACCTGCTCGGCATCAAGCAGGGGGAGCACCTGCAGCACTTCCTGCCGCAGCCCCGGCGCTGGGCACAACTCAGCAAGGCGCTGGCAGAGCCGAGCCTGTATGACGACGTGCTCGCCCACCTGAGCCGCAAGGGCTTCACCGTGCCGGCGGTGGTACTCGACCGCGATTTCAGTGTGCCCTACACGCCGGACAAGGTGGTCGAGAACGTCTGGCGCGAGGTCTACGCCGACCCGGAAGAGCACCGGGAGCTGCAGCAGCTCGGCGAGACGCTGGCCGACATCGCCGAGGGATTCTCCGCGTGGAAGCACCTGCACCTGATGGCAACGCGCCGGACGTTCGGCGCCCGGCCGGCCTACTTCGGCACCGAGGGCATTGCCTGGCTTCTGCCGACCATGAACGAGATCCCGTTCCCGGAACTCTGGTCTGCGCGCGGCTTCATCGGCGATCCGCCCGCGGTATGTCCGCACGCTCGCGGACAGGGAAATGCCCGGGCCACGGAGTGACGTGCTCAAGACGGTCATGGAAACGGTCTACGATCACAAAATCGCGGCGCTCGAGTCCATGATCGTCAACCATGCCGGGGATGCAGGACCTGTTGCCGCCTGTCGCACCAGGATCGCGAAGGAACGAGGCGGCATTGCGGTCCGCCGCGATGCCGCATGCCAGCGGACCGCACGCCATCACGTTGAAGGCGTGTTGAAGGCACTGGACCGCACGCCGCGTTCCGCGCCAGCCCTGTATCTCGCGGGATGCGCGTTCGCCCTTGGCGATGTGCTTTGGGTTGTTAACCTGGTGCGGCTGGCGTATCTGGGGTTCATGTCGATATGGGACGACCTGCTACCGCCATCGCGCCGGATCGATGCCATGGCAAGCTGCGTGGAGACTGCGCCAGCCTGAGCGGTTGCCATCGTGTCATCGGCCTGTGGCGATGCAGGAATCGGGCGGAGACTGCGAGTCTCCGCCCCTTTTTACGATTAGGCTTTTACTTTCAGGCTGCCACGGGCTGCGGCTGGACGTGCAAGGCGCGGGCGACGGTCGTCACCCTGCGGCCCTGGAACCGAGCAACCGCCAGGTGATCGTCGTCGGGCTTCACGGCGTCACGGTGCGAGACGTGAGTCGCGCCGTACGGGGTGCCGGCCTTGAACATCGCCGCGTCGGCATAGCCCAGCGGCACGATGATCAGGCCCAGGTGCGCCATGGGCGCGTAGGTCGCCAGCAGCGTGGCTTCATTGCCGCCGTGGCGCGAGGACGTCGAGCCGAAGACCGAGCCCACCTTGCCATTCAGTTTTCCCGCGAACCAGAGGCCGCCGAGCCCGTCGATATACGCCTTGAGTTCGGCCGAGATCGACCCGAACCGCGTCGGCGTGCCGAACACGATGGCGTCAGCCCACTCAGCATCGGCTTCGGTCGGCGCCTCGTATTTCGCGTTCATCTCCGTGGCGTTCTCGAGCCAGCCCGGCGCCTGTCGCATGACGTCGGGGCCGACAACCTCCCGCACACGCCGCATGCGGACTTCTGCGCCAGCCTCGAGGGCCCCCTCGGCGACAGCCTTGGCCAGCATCTCGGTGGAACTGTTTCGTGAGTAGAAAACAATCAGTACTTTCGGTTTTTGCATGGTGATCCCCGGCAACGTCATACAGAGATGGGCTCGAGCCGGCCCAGCAGCTCGTCCTTGCGATCCGCCAGCCAGGGCGGGAGCTGAAATTCCTCGCCAAAATGGCCTGGCTCTTCATCGATCGCGAAGCCGATGTCGGTGGTGGTCGCCTCGAACATCACGCCGCCGGGCATCTTGAAGTACATCGAGCGGAAGTAGTTGCGGTGCACCGATTCGGACGTATCGATGTAACCCAGGGCAAACATTCTCTCCTTCAGGATCGCCTGCTGCTCCACGTTGTCCACCGCGAAGGCCACATGGTGGACCGTGCCTTCGCCGTAGATCGACGAACCCTGGTGCCGGTCCGGCTCATGCAGGAACTCGACGATCATGCCCGGGCCGCCGTTGTACGTCTCGAAGCGGTAGTAGGATCCCGCCTGGCCTGCGTACCGGAAACCGATCGCTTCGCTCATGAAGCGGATCGATTCGGCGACTTCCCGCAGCGACAGCGTGATGCTGTGGACGCCGCGGATGGCATGGGCTTCGGGGATATCGCTGGCCACGCAAGCCGGACGCGAATCGAGATCCGTTTCGACGAGATCGAACTCGATGCCGCACGGATGTTGGAACCGCTGGCGGCGCTCTCCGAAGCGCTCGACGATCTCGCTGTCATACGGCACATCCATGGCATCGAAGCGGCGGCGCCAGAATTCGAGCGAGCCCTTGGGAACCGAGTAGTTGATGACCCGCACCTGGCCCGATCCCGGACGCGCCATGACGCCCCGCTGCCGGAACGGGAACGACGTCACAAGGGTCCCTGGATCGCCATTCGCGTTGCCATAGTAAAGGTGGTAGATGGGATCCTCGCCGTCGAGAAGCACGGTCTTCTTCACGAGGCTCTGCCCGAGCAGCTTGACGTAGAAGTCCACATCCTCCTGTGCGTGCCTCACGCCGAGGGTCAGATGATGAAATCCCTTGAGCATTAACATTGTCCTCTCCAGTTTGAAATAGGCATGTAGAAACAGCGCATAGCCGCTCCTGTGCAACAGCTTATGACGGCAGATACCGATTGGGCAGCCGTCACGGGTTGTACGCAGGGTTCTGCAAACTTGGACAATGCCGCCCTGTGAGGCGCGGTGCTCGAGGTGGCGCGGGATGCAATTCCCGACGCTGTCGGGACGCAGACGCGGCAGGGCACCAAGGTTTTCCCGGGTGTCGGTGTGCGCCAGCGTTGGAGTATGATCGGGCGTCACCCACTTACCCCCGCAAAAGTCGCCGGCACCGGAATGGCCGGCGAGTCCCCATGCCATGCTCGATCTGAAGGATCTAGTGAGCCCGTCAAGATCCCTCCTAGCTTGCTTGAGTAGCGTCGCGGTCGCACGGTTGCATGAAGCTGGTGGCCTTCTGCGCAGCCTAGCTGAACAGCACGCCATTGTTGGCGAGGATGCCAATCTTGTAGCCCCACAGATAAGCGTAGCCGCATACCAGCGTGGTGCCGTAGTCGGGCTTGTATTCATGGAACAAACTTCCGTCGACCAGGCGCGCGATCACCTCACGCATGTCGAACTGCTTCTTGATGTCGTCGGGAATGATCCCTTATAGCTCCTCTGATTTCGCGTGCCAGCGCGATGCGGTTTCTGAGTCAACGGCGTAGTCGGCCGTACCCGAGATGCGCGTGTGCACATCCGCGCCGCCCAGTTCGGCCGCGCTGATGTATTCGCCGGTGGCGGCCTTTACCAGCGGCGGGCCATCCAGTGCGATCTTGAGCGCGCGGATGGATTTTTTTGCGCCGAGCAGATAGACAGCACCACCCTTGATGGTGCTGTCGTTGGCCAGCACCATGACTTCGCGGCCGTTGACCACGCCGATGCCGGAGACCACGCCGGTGCCCTTGATGTGCGCGTCATACTTGGCATGATTGGCAGCGAGCGGTGACAACTCCAGGAACGGGGTGCCGGGATCCAGCAGCAAGTCCAAGCGCTCGCGCACCAGCAGCTTGCCCTGGTCGCGTAGGCGCTTGATGTCGCGCTCCGGCCGGTGATGGCGGACGTCCTGCATCATCCCCAGGAATTCCGCGCGCACGCGCAGGTTGTGCGCACGGTTGGCCTGGAAACTCTCTGAACGCGTGTTGATACGGGATTCGATGCGGCGCATGCTTACTCCTTCCCTGCTTCGAGCCGCACCAGCAACGCGTCCGGTCGAACAAGTCACCCTTTGCACAGGGAATTTCCGCGACCATGCCATCGCCGGCCGCTTCCAGCGGTGAGTTGCATTTTCATACTCTCGATCACGATCATGGTTTGCCCCGCGCTCACGCGCTCGCCGACGGCTTTGCGTTCCGGGAACTGGGCCGCGTCATCCGCACGCTGTTCTTGCTGAAGTACCTGAACGAGCCGGAGCTCCGGCGTACCATTCATGCCACGACGAACAAGAGTGAGCAGTTCAATGACTTCGCGCAGTGGTTGATGTTTGGTGGCGACGGGATCATCGCCGAAAATCTGCGGCACGAACAGCGCAAGGTGATCAAGTACAACCAACTGGTCGCCAACATGGTCATCCTCCACAACGTTCAGTGCCTCCATGCTCACCGCGGCCTACCATATGCTCCACGATGGCGTTGAGTACGCCGCCTTGGTTCCGTTACTTCGACCGCCATCATGTCGACAAGACCACCCGTCGCCTGCTCAAACGCCTCGCCGATCTCGGCTGTCAAGTGGATCCGATGCCTCATGCTGTTTAGCGCTTCTTACTAGTGAGATTCACTCGTTGAGCCAACCGCGCGCGGCGCTGCTGGCCTTCGGCGTGGCGGCGCTCGCGTATAACGTACTGAGCGTGATTGCGAGTGCGGTGAGAATCCGGCATGAACTGGATACCAGCGACATCGAGCTCTCACCGTATTACCTAGCCAGCGAAATCCGGGCAACTTTTGCTGGCATGATGATCGCGGTGCCGCCCGAGGTGTGGCAGGCGTATGACCTCCTCACCCCAGCTCAGGTCGGTCGCGAGTTGATCAAGATCGCGGCGCACGTTGATCCCCGCGCGATGCGCAAACATACGCGGGGACCGAAAGCGCCGAAGAAGAAAGGCTATGTGGCCGGATGCGTAGCACTGCGGCATGTTTCTACCGCCCGTGTCATCAAGACTGGACGTGTCGTTTAATCACCTTGAGAGGGGTGGCTCCAAGAGGGCGGCAACGCGGAAGAACCGCCGTTGTAGCCGCCACGACCGCCTTGCAGCGCACGGCCCCGGGCGCTCAGCGTTGCGCCATCAGCATGTAGTCTACCGTCAGGTTGGACAGCGCGCGCACGCCGTTGATCAGGGCCGGCTCATCCACATGGAACTCGGGTGAGTGGTTGGAGGCCGCCTTGCTCACATCCTGGCCCTTGGGCGTCACGCCGAGGTAGAAGAACAACCCCGGCACCTTCTCCTGGTAGAACGAGAAGTCCTCCGATTCGCTCCGCTTGGGCGCGATCATCCAATTGCCTTCGCCAGCCACCCGCTGCAAAGTGGCCGCCATCTTCTCGGTGAGGGCCGGCTGGTTGATGGTGGCGTTGTACAGCTCCACCACGCGGAAGTTGGCCTCGGCGCCAGCGCTGGTTGCCATGGCCTCGGTGGTGCGCTTCATGCGGGCATGGATGTCTTTCTTCATGCCTTCGTCATAGGTGCGGATGGTGCCCATCATCTCGACCTTCTCCGGCACGATATTCATGCGGTTGCCGCCGTGGATGGTACCCACGGTGATCACCGACGGCTCCAGCATGGCATCGACCTGGCGGCTCTGGATGGTCTGCAGGCCCATCACGATCTGCGACGCCACCACGATCGGGTCGATTCCGCCCCACGGACGCCCACCGTGCGCCTGACGGCCCTTGACGTCGATCCAGAACTGGTCGGCCGCCGCCATCGACGCACCGCTGCGCCAGCCGAGCTTGCCGGATTCCATGCCGCTGGTAACGTGCAGGCCGAAGATGGCATCGACCTTCGGGTTATCCAGCACGCCTTCGGACACCATTTGCTTGGCGCCCCACATATTGGAGCCGTTGGGTTCGAAGTCTGCCGGACTTTCCTCGGCCGGCTGGAAGATGAATTTGACCGTGCCCGGGAGCTGATCCTTCATGCCGGCGAGCACCTCGGCTGCCGCCATCAGTATCGCCACGTGGGTGTCATGGCCGCAGGCGTGCATCACGTCGACTTCCTTGCCCAAGTACAGACCCTTGGCCTTGGACGCGAACGACACATCGCCCCGTTCCTTGATCGGCAGTGCATCCATGTCGGCGCGCAGCGCCACCACCGGGCCAGGCTTGCCGCCCTTGAGCACGCCCACCACACCGGTCTTGGCTACGCCCGTCTCCACTTCCATGCCCAGCTTGCGCAGGTGGTCGGCGACAAGCTCCGCGGTGCGGGTCTCGTAGTTGCCGAGTTCCGGATGCTGGTGGATGTCGCGGCGCCAGGCGATGAGCTGGGTTTCGACGGCCTTGGCGCGCGTTTCGATCTGTACGTGCAGGGTGTCGGCGCTGGCAGGGGCCGGCGCGGTCTGCGCCAGCGCGGCGTTGCAGAGCAGGCCGGCGGCGAGTGCGACGCTGGCGAGAGCAATGAGGGTGGTGGAACGGGATGCGGTGTGACGGACAGCCATGCGGGATCTCCTTCGTTGTTGTTGGGTTGATGCAGGCAGTGTTGCGGGATGCAGGTGCAGTCTGCCGCGAGAAAAGCTGCTGGCTTTCTTCCCTCCTTGCTGCGTTTTCATGCGAATACCTCCATATCGTTATCTGAGCCTTTTCTGTCGTGTGCCGTCCATTCCTCCTCCTGTGCACTACCTTGGCCAATCCGAATCAGCGCCCTCGACAGGCCCGCGCCGGCGGGAAGTGGCACCCGGGTCCCGCAAAATGATGATCGTCATATCGCGAAGCGAAGAAACAGCGATATCGCAAGAAGATGCCGCCATGTCCATGCCGCAGTTCCATGACGATCCCTCTATCTCGACCACTAATGTATCCGTTGTCTACATGCTAGACAGGGTAACCGGCAGGGTCAAGGAAGATCACGCCACCCTCCCCTCGATGCTATCCTTAAGGGCAAGATTGGGAGTGCGGGATACGCGTCACTGCGCGTTGACATCCAGAAAGAATTGGATGCCATGATGATCGTAATGCTATATATTGCAGAGGCAAATAGGCTCTTGAACTCTTCCCACCCTGACCATGCGTTATTCACACGACCAAAAAGCCGAAACCCACAAGCACATCGTCAAGGCGGCTTCGACGCAATTCCGCAAGCACGGTGTCAATGGCATCGGCGTGGCGCAGTTGATGAAGAGCGCCGGTATGACGCACGGCGGCTTCTACGCTCACTTCGAGTCGAAGGACGCCTTGATTGCCGAGGCAATCGATGCCGCCTTCGACCAGACCATGGGGTTGCTCGATCAGGCAGCGCGAGCCGCGCCGCCCCCTGAGCGCAAGGGCGCCATCGTTCGCGCCTATGTAAACAAGAAGCACCGCGACAACCCTGGATCGGGTTGCGCGATCGCGGCGCTCGGCACGGATGTTTCCCGCCTTGACGCCAAGACGCGGCTGCGCTTCGAGGCGCGGGTCGCGTCGCTGATCGAACTGGTCGCGGGGGGGGATGATGAGGCTTCGCGCAAGGATGCGATCGTCACGCTCGCTTCGATGGTTGGCGGCCTCGTGCTGGCCCGCGCCGTCCGCTCGGAAGCGCTGTCCGCGGAGATCGTGGACGCTCTCCAGTCATCGCTGTAGCGCAGCGGCCTGCGGCCAAGCCAAGGCGAAATGCGTCGCGTCCGTTGCACGCGCCGCGGCGAGTCAGGGGACTGGGATGGGTTGGCGCTAATATGGAGGCCTGACGACACCGCGAACCGCACTGATGACCACTTCCACGACCCGCCCAACCCGCCCGGCTCGCCCGGCTCGCCAAAGCTATCACCATGGCAATCTGCGGGAAGAAATGATCCGCTGCGGCAGGGAGATCCTGGCCGACAAGGGCGTCCACGGACTGACGCTGCGCTCCGCGGCCAAGCTCGCGGGGGTTTCCCACGGCGCGCCGCGCAACCAGTTTGCCGACAAGGAGGGCCTGCTGGCCGCCATCGCCGCCGAAGGATTCCGTGAACTGGTTGCCGTGCGCCGGGCCCGGCTGTCGCCTGAGATGACTGCCGAGGCGCGGCTGCTCACCGTCATGGACGGCTACATCGAGTTCGCCGTCAGGAATCCGGCCCTCTTCTACCTGATGTTCGGGCCGCAGATCGAAGATAAGGAAAAGTATCCCGAGCTGCTCGAAGCAGGCAATGCGTCTTACCAGCTCTTGTCCGGCGCGGTCCAGGACTACTTCCGGGAGAACCACCTGGCTGAGCAGTTCGATGACATGATGGTGCGCTCCGCATGGTCGGCCATGCACGGCGTCAGCATGTTCTTCAGTGCCAAGCCGACCGGACCGAGCCCACGTCCGAAAGTCGCGCTCGCGCAATGGCGGCAGAGCGTCCAGCAGTTCGTGCTGACCGGTCTGCTGGCGGCAGGGAAGAAGAAGGCGGCGGCAGTCGCTTCGGATACGGCCGCAAGCAAGCCAAGGGCAAGGCCACGCAGCGCCGTGCAGTCGTAGCCCTCCCGGCGTTGCAACACTTCAGCCCCGTGGTTCGAGGGCTTCGAGAAGCGCCCGCTTCAGCATGACCCTGCCCAGCTGAAGCCGGTATGGGCCATCCGCAAAGTTGTCTTCCAGCGGGATCACGTTGGCGAATGCCGCCTCGACGATGGCGTCGGCCTTATCCCTAATGTCGGTGAAGTTGCCTTCCAGCAATGTCTCCGCCGCCGTTGCGCGGAATGCCGTGTCGGCGACGCCGGTGATACCGATCCGCCCCCAGGCGTAGCCATCGTTGACCACGCCGATCGCGACCGCTGCAGCGGCCACCGCGTAACCTGACGAAGGATGCCTGAACTTGCGGTATGCGACCCGCGTTGCGGCCGGCAATAACACATGGATACGCGTCAGGACTTCGTCTGGCTGCACGACCGAAGACATGAAGTCGACAAAGAACTCATGCGCGGGGATGCGCCTCGTGCCTTGTGCGCCCGCTATCTCCATCTCGGCTCCGGCCGCAAGCACTACAGCCGGCCAGTCGGCCGAAGGGTCGGCGTGCACGAGCGCTCCGCCGATCGTCCCGCGGTTCCTGACCGTCGGATCGGCAATCACGCTCGCGGCGAGCGGAAACAGCGGTGCCAGCTGCTTAAGTTCCGAGCTCGCTTCCAGTTCGGCGTGCGTCGTCGCGCTGCCGATCGAGATGCCATCCTGATGTACCGCGATGCCACGGAGTTCAGGCAGGCGGCCGATATCGACCAGTAAGGCCGGCCTGGCCAGTCTCAGTTTCATCATCGGCAGCAGCGTATGGCCGCCGGCAAGGATCTTGGCGTCGGGGTTCTGCGCCAGCACGGAGATCGCCTGTTGCACACTGCCCACCCTGAGGTACTCGACTTCGTAGGGAATCATGTCGCACTCCGGCTCGTCTCGTGAATCGCACGCCAGATCTTTGGCGGCGTTAGGGGCATATCGAGATGGGATATGCCGAATGGCTTCAATGCATCGCATACCGCCGCGACGATCGCGGGCGGCGCCCCTACGCAACCGGCCTCACCGATCCCCTTCGCGCCCAGCGGGTTGGACGGCGCCGGAGAAACGTGGAAACCGGTGCGCATGCGAGGTATCTGCTCGATGCGCGGGAATCCATAGTCGAGCAGCGAACCCGAAAGCAGTTGCCCGGCCTCGTCATATTTGGCCTCTTCGAACAAGGCCTGGCCGATGCCTTGCGCGATCCCGCCGTGCATCTGGCCGTGGCAGAGCATGGGATTGATCATGACGCCAACGTCATCCACCGCCACATAGTCGAGAATCGTCACCGTGCCGGTCTCCGCATCGACCTCCACGACAACTGCATGGCAACCGTTCGGCGCTCCCAGGGCGGCCGGCTCATAGAAAACGCGTTCATCCAGGCCGGCTTCAACGTCCCTCGGCAGCTTGTGCGCAAGATATGCCATTCTTGCGACCCGCGCAAAGGGAATAACGGTGGGGTTGGCTGCGCTTGTGAACTGGCCATCCGCATAGTGAACCTCCTCTTCAGGAACCTCCAGCATGAGACCGGCAATCCGGCGTGCTTTTGCCAGGATTTTGCTCGCCGCCATATAGGCAGCGCTTCCCCCTACGGGCATTGACCGCGAATTGAAGGTGCCATGGCCCGCCAGCACGCGGTCGGTGTCGCCCTGAACGACATCGATATCGTCCATCGGCAGTTGCAGGACCTCCGCGACGATCTGCGCAAAGCTCGTGGCGTGGCCGTGGCCTTGCGGCATCGATCCGCTGAAAAGCGTGACCTTGCCATCGGAATGCACGCGGACATGCGCGCTCTCCCAGCCGCCCCGGTCGAAGCCGACCTTCTCCAGCATCGGCGAAATGCCCATTCCTACGAGCTCGAGATAGCAGATCACCCCGATGCCGATGTATTTACCCTGCTTACGCAGCGTCGCTTGCTCTTCCCGCCAACGCTGGTAGCCGATCAGCTTGGTCGCCTTGGTCAGGCAGGCCTCGTAGTCGCCGGAGTCCCATTTGCCGCGCGCGCCGTCGTGTGGCTGGTAAGGGAACTGATCCGCCCGCACCAGGTTGCGGCGTCGCAGTTCGACCGGATCGATGTCGAGTTCCCCGGCCACCGCATCCATCAGCCGCTCGATGATATAGGCGGCTTCCGGCCGTCCGGCGCCCCGATAAGCGTCGACCGGCGTGGTGTTGGTCGTCACCAGATGGACCTCCGTGTCGACCGACGATATCTGGTAGTTTCCCGTGATGTAGTTGGCCGTGTTGATGGTAGGGATGCCGGTCGCCATATTGGAGAGATAGGCGCCGAGATTGGCGAACGATCGCAACCTGATTCCCAGCACCTTGCCGTCCCTGGTGACGGGTGCTTCCACGTATTCCGTATGCGCACGGCCGTGCGTGGTCGCAACATGGTTCTCGCTGCGCGTCTCGGTCCAGCTGACCGGAAGGCCGAAGTGCCGGGATGCGAACGCCACCAGCACCTCTTCCGCATAGAAGTGCATTTTCGCGCCGAAGCCGCCGCCGATATCCGGCGCCACCAGCCGGATCCGGTGTTCCGGCCACCTGAGCGTTTCCGCCAGCCAACGCCGCGACATATGCGGGACCTGCGTGGGGACGATAAACGTCAGGCGCTCTTCAATGGGATCGAAGTTCGCACAAAGGGCCCGAGGCTCAAGGGGACTGGGTATCAGCCGCTGGTTGACCAGCCGGATCGACACGACCCGGTCAGCTTGCTTCACCGCCTCCTCGTAGTTGCCACCCTTTTGCCGGAAGACGCCAATGCGATTGCCGGGGACGTTGTCGTGGAGCTGGGGCGCCGACGCAGTCAGCGCAGCTTCCGCGTCGACGACTGTCGGAAGCTCCTCGTAGTCGACCGTGACAAGCTCGGCGGCATCCGCCGCGATCTCGCGCGTCTGTGCCACCACCAACGCCACGGCCTCTCCGGCGTATCGCACGCGGTCGGCGGCAAGGGGAGGATGCGGCGGCACCTTCGAGTTGCCCACGACCCAGTTCGGCCGGATGTCGCCGACCTTGCCCCGGAGGTCGGCGTAGGTCAGTACGCCGATCACGCCAGGCAGTGCCCGCGCGTCCGCCGTATCGATGCCGCGTACGTTGGCGTGAGCAAAGGGCGACCTGACGAAGGCCGCGAAGACCATTCCCGGGAACTGATGGTCATCGGTGAACTTGCCCCGACCGCTCATCAACCGCTTGTCTTCACGGCGCCTGACGGACTTGCCGATGTACTTGGTCGCACTACCGTTCTGTGCTTCGCTCATCTCAATCCTCCTCACGGGAAGCGGACTGCAGCCTCGTCGCGGCGAGCAGCACTGCGTCGACAATGTTCTGGTACCCGGTGCAGCGGCACAGGTTGCCGTGCAGCGCTTCCCTGACTTCGTGTTCGGAAGGCGCTGCCTGATGTGCAAGGAGCGCGCGTGCCGCAAGCAGCATTCCCGGGGTACAGAATCCACACTGGAGACCATGCAGCTCGTTGAAGGCTTCCTTCAGGACGGTCGTCGTGTGATCGTTGTCCATCCCTTCGATAGTATGGAGCTCGCAGCCATCGGTCTGGGCAGCAAGTACGGTGCACGACTTCACGGTCGTTCCGTCGATCAGCACCGTGCAGGCGCCGCACTGCGAGGTGTCACAACCGATGTGGACGCCGGTCAGGCGTTTCTGGTCCCGCAGCAAATGCACCAGGAGCCGCCTCGGCTCGATCTCTGTTGTGCCGCTCACGCCATTGATAGTGTTCTCTATTTTCACTGTCGCCTCTGTGTCTCCGTTTGCCCCGCCGGCATCAGCGCCGGGCTTCACAGTCATAGTATTATGATTATCATACTATGGAAGAAAAAAAAGAGCTGATCTTCCCTGGCCGGCCGAGCCTAGTCAGGGGACGACGCAAGGGAGCTGCCCCCACCTTCCTCAAGACTCACCAGCTTTTCAAAGCGGGAAAAGAACTCCGCTAGGAACTTGTTCGCCACGGCGCCGACCAGGCGGGATCCGATCTGTGCCAGTTTCCCTCCCATCTGCGCTGCGGCAACGTAATGCAGGGCCGTGCCGCCTTCGACGACTTCCAGCCGGACGTCGGCGCCCAGCTTGCCGAAGCCCGCGATGCCACCACTGCCGCTGCCCTCGATGTGATAACCAATGCCCTCCCTGTGGTCGGAGAAGCGGGCCGTGCCCTTGAAACGCGCCTTGATCGGCCCGACAGCGGCGACGATTACCGCGTCATAGCCGCCGTCATCGCCCTGCAGGTATTGCTCGCATCCCGGCAAGCATTGCTGGAACGTAGCCGGATCATTCAACCGCTTCCAGACCTCTTCCCTGGACGCCTTGATGACTGTTTCACCAGTGAATTCCAATTTCTACCCCTCCGTTTTGTATCGCCCCTTTCGGCCCAACGTCAATATAGTCAGTGTCTATATCCTAGAGAGCGTGTTGGGGACCGTCAAGAGATGGGGAGGCAGGTAAACCCGAACAATGCTCACGAATTCTTGACGTTGCCAAGTTCGCCCGCCTACGATGTAGACAGTGGATACACTGAGCGGGCGCAAAGAGAATTTTGGACAAAGCGGCGCGGCAAGGTACCTGAAACGTTCATCGCTGCCGTCTGTTCGTTCGTTCCAATGAATGATGCACCGTTTAATGTATCCACCGTCTATATTTGACCTGGCAGACTGAGGGTGTCTGCATCCATCCACACCAAAGGAGAATCCATGTCTCGCGCAGTAATCGTTTCGTATGCCCGCACCCCGATCGGCAAAGCCAGCCGAGGCGCATTCAACATGACCCATGGGGCGACCATGGCAGGCCACGTCATCCACCATGCCGTCGAGCGCGCGGGAATCGACGGCGGGGAAGTCGAAGACATCATCTTTGGCTGCGGCCAACCCATCGCCGCCACCGGTGGCAACGTTGCCCGCGCAGGCGGCATCCGCGCTGGACTGCCCGTGTCCGTGAGCGGCACCACGCTGACTCGCTTCTGTGCGTCCGGCCTGCAGGCGGTCGCCTTTGCCGCGCAGCGCGTCTTGATCGACAAGGTGCCGGTGATGGTGGCGGGCGGCGTCGAGTCCATCAGCCTGTCGCAGCCGGTCACGCTCAAGGTCGCCCAGCAAGAGGCCTGGCTCGCACAGAATCGCCCCGATGTCTATCTACACATGATCGATACCGCGGAGATCCTAGCCAAGCGCTATGGCATGTCGCGAGAGCGCGCCGACGAGTTCTCGGTGCGTAGCCAGCAGTTGACCGTCGAAGCACAGAAGGCAGGCCGTTTCGCTGAAGAGATTGTTTCCCTCGCATCAATCAAGTCAGTGACAAACAAGGAGACCGGCGAGACCTCCATGGTGGATTTCCTGCTCGAGGCTGACGAAGGTGCCCGCGCCGACACCACGCTGGAAAAGCTGCGCGTGCTGCCCGCCGTGAAGGGTGAGGGTTACCAGGTCACGGCCGGAAATTCCAGCCAGTTGTCGGACGGCGCCGCGGCGCTGGTCGTGATGTCTGAGCGCGAAGCGGAACGGCGCGGCCTCGAACCCCTGGGGTATTTCGTGAGCCTGGCCACCGCGGGCGTCGAGCCGGACGAAATGGGTGTCGGCCCGGTCCGTGCGGTCCCGCGCCTGCTGGAGCGCAACGAGCTCTCCATCGACGACATCGACCTGTGGGAACTCAACGAGGCGTTCGGTTGCCAGGCGCTGTATTGCATCGACCAACTGGGCTTGCCGCTGGAGCGCGTCAACGTCAACGGCGGCGCCATCGCCATCGGTCATCCGTATGGCATGACTGGCGCACGCCAGGTCGGCCATATCCTGCTCGAAGGGCGTCGCCGCAAGGCCAAGTATGGCGTCGTGACCATGTGCGCAGCCGGCGGCATGGGCGCAGCCGGGCTCTTCGAGTTCATTCACTGAACGAACCCCAAAAAACAGGAGACACCAGATGAGCAATATCACCGAGTACGAAACCGTCTTCGTGGACCGGGACGGCCCCTGTGCCGTCGTCACCATGAATCGGCTGGAGAAGTACAACGCCCTCAACACAACACTTCGCACTGACCTATACGCGGCGCTGTCCTCGCTGATGGCCGACCGGACCGTTCGCGGCATCGTCCTCTGGGGCGGTACCAAGGCGTTCGTCGCCGGGGGCGACATTCCCGAGATGCTCGCACGCCGCCCGATCGAGGCCTTCGTCCCGACCAGCGGTGCGCCCGACCTGTGGGCGCTGATTCACCACAGCACCATCCCCGTGATCGCAGCCATTGCAGGACCGTGCTTTGGGGGCGGCCTGGAGCTGGCCATGGCGTGCGACCTGCGCGTGGCCGCGGACAATGCCCTGCTCGGCCAGACCGAAACGAACGTAGGCCTGATTCCGGGGCGTGGCGGCACCCAACGGCTGACCCGGCTGGTCGGGGCAACACGCGCCAAGGAAATGATCTTTACCGGCGAAATCATCAAGGCGGACGAGGCTTACCGCATCGGACTCGTCAACAAGGTGGTGCCCGCCAGCCAGGTGCTGGAGGAAGCGAAGACCTATGTGCAACGCATCGCCGAGAAATCGCCGCACTCCATTGCCATGGCCAAGCTGATGATCAACAACGGCCAGGACGCGAATCTCGAAACGGCGCTGATGCTGGAGCAGCTTGCCTTTGCCACGCTGTTCAGCACTGACGATATGCACGAAGGCGGCGAGGCGTTCCTGAACAAGCGCCGTCCAGTCTACCAGGGAACCTGACCATGACCCAGTTCAACACACGAATGCAGGCCAGCCCTGGTCAGGTCGATCCCTACCAGCCGCGTCTGCAAGTGACGTCGCTCGCCGATATCAGGCATTTCGAGCAGACGCCCCTTGCCGACCGTCAGCTGCCTCACAGCACCTACGAGTTGCTGCGCCTGGCGCGCGACCGTGCGCCGGAAGCTCCCGCCCTGCACTACTTCGCCTCCGGAGACGAGCTGGGCAAGGCAATCTCCATTACCCATGCGCAGCTGTTCGGGCGCATCACGCAGACCGCCAACCTGCTGCACTCGCTGGGCCTGGGCCCCGATGATGTCATCGGGGTGCTGATGCCGGTGACACCGGAGTCGCAGCACGCGCTCTGGGGCAGCGAGGCGACGGGCATTGCCTGCCCGGTCAACTGGATGCTGGAGCCGGAGATTATCGCGGCACTGCTGCGCAATGCTGGCGCTAAGGCGGTGATCGCCTATGGTCCCGACGCGGATATTGAGGCCTGGAACAAGGCCATGTTGGTGCGGCGCGATCTGCCCGACGTACGGCACTGGATCAAGGCCGGCGGGGGCACGGCGAGCGAGGAAGGGATTGTCGATCTCGACACCGAGATCTCCCGCTTCCAGGGCGATGCGCTCGACAGCAAGCGGGTCTTCTCGCCGCAGGATACCGCCTCGATGTTTCATACCGGTGGCACCACCGGCACGCCCAAGCTTGCGCTCCACACCCATGGCAACGAGGTGGCGATGGCCTGGGTAAGCGCGATGCAGATCGACGTCCAGCCAGACGACGTGCGCGTCTGCGGCGTGCCGATGTTCCATGTTACGGGCGTGCTCACCAATTGCCTGATGCCGCTCGCCCGTGGCGCATCGGTCGTGCTGCTGACGTCCAGCGGTTGGCGCGATCCTTCCGTCATCCGCAATCTCTGGCAGATCGTCGATCACTTCGGGGTCACCGCGCTGGGCATGGTGCCGAGCGTGGTGAACATGGCCCTGAACATTCCGATCGGCGACGCTGACATCAGCTCTCTCAAGGCGGCGAGCTGCGGTACGGCGCCGCTGTCGGTGGCCGTCGCCGAGGCGTTCGAGCAGAAGACCGGGGCGATGATCTTCGAAGGCTATGGTCTGACCGAAGGCACAGCGCTGAGCGCAACCAACCCGCGCTATGGCGAGCGGCGCATCGGCTCCATCGGCCTTCCCATGGCCTACCAGGAGATGAGGGTCGTCAAGGCTGCCGGTGGACGGATCCAGCGCGAGTGCGAACCGGGCGAGCCTGGCATTGTGGTGGTGCGCGGACCCAACATCTTCGCCGGCTACCTGAACCCGGAGCAGAACCAGAGCATCTGGTTCGAGGGCGGCTGGTTCAATACCGGTGACCTGGGCTATGTGGACGAGGATGGCTACTTCTGGCTGACCGGCCGGGCCAAGGACCTGATCATCCGCGGCGGCAACAATATCGATCCGCGCATGATCGAAGAAGCGTTGTATCGGCACCCCGAGGTATTCGATGCCGCCGCCGTCGGCCTGCCGGACGCGCATGCCGGCGAACTGCCGGTCGCGTATATCGCGCTCAAGCCGGGCAGCACCTTCCCGATCGGCCGCATCAAGCACTACGCCTATGAGGTGATCCCGGAGCGCGCCGCCGTGCCCAAGCAGTTCTACGTGGTCGATGCCGTCCCAAAGACTGCTGTCGGCAAGATCCAGAAGAACACACTGCGCACTGACGCGGTACTGCGAGCGCAGCGGCAGATGCTTGCCGAGGTCAAGGCGGACACACCAGTTCCGCTTGTCGATATCCGCATCGAGGATCGCGGGGACCAGGGCATCTTGTCCACGCTGGTGCTGCCCGCCACCCTGGGCCACGAAGAAAGGGAGGTCGCGGTAGCCACCATCGGCAAAGCGTTCACGACGCTGACGATCAAGTACGCGGTGGTGTACGAGTAGCCCATTCCTATAAAACAGGGCCTCGCCAGAGGCAGTGCGAGTGGCATGCCGGCAGCGCCTCGTGCCCGGCATGCCGGCTCGCCGAATCCATCAAGGAGACAACTATGACCATCCAGCTTTCGCGCCGGCGCCTGCTGCAGGCTGCATGCGGCGCCGCGCCGGCGCTGCTTGCCCCATCCTGGCTGCGAGCGCACGCGCCCTTTCCGAGCAAGCCGATTGTCGTCAAGGTCGCATTTCCCGCTGGAGGTCCGGCGGACGAATCGATTCGCGCAGCAGCCGTCGTGATGAAGCGGAGCCTGGGCCAGAGCGTCATTGCCGACAACCTTCCGGGCGCAAGCGGCTCGATCTGCGCGATGAACGTACTACGCAGCGCCAGCGATGGCTACACGTTGCTGGGCACGACCGGCATTGACTTCCTGGTCGCGCCGCTCACCATTGCATCGGCTAGGTATTCGCCGGAGAAGTTCAGGCTGGCGGGCTTAAGCGGGATCTCGGATTTCATCCTGGTCTCGAATCCCTCGTTGTCGTTCAAGAACGTCGACGAGGTCATTGTCTACGCGAAGAACCCGAAGAACCGTCCCCTGTCGCTGGCACACTGGGGCCCCGGCTCGGCGCCCCACCTGGTCGGCGCCGACTTCCAGGCCCGCACCGGCGTGCGCTTCCTGGAGGTGCCATACAAAGGCGCGGCGCCGGTCAGCAGCGACATCGCCGGTTCACAGGTAGACCTGACCTTCATTCCCATGGGGGGTCCGACTTACGGCATGATCAAGGCCGGCCGCTTCAAGCCGATCGGGGTCGCCAGCAAGGCCCGGCATCCGTCATTGCCCGATGTGCCCGCGCTGGCTGAAAACAAGGCCCTGGCCGATTTCGAATACAGCCAGTGGGCAGGCGTGCTGGCCGCGCCGGAGACAACAGACGCTGTGACGGCACGCGTGGTGGAGGCCATGAATGCTTGGGTGGCGAGCCCCGAGAACCGTACCCGCCGCACTGTCAACCTTCAGCGCGCGATTGAGCCAATGACCATGGCCCAGGCGCAAGCCTTCCTGAACAGCGAACACGCCAAACTGACCCGCATTGCCAAAAGCCTGAAGCTTGCGGGGCAATAAGGCCTAGTTGGGGCCTGGTTGGGGCCTGGTTGGGGCCTGGTGGAGGCCCCGGCAGCAATGCGGTCAGCCAGCGGTGGCACGGCTACGCCGCATCGCCGCGGCGCAGGCTGGCAAAATCGGCGGGCCGCTTCCCAAGAAATGCAGCAATGCCTTCGGCGGCTTCGGCGCCACCCTGGGCCACGGCCATCGCGATCCGTTCGGCTTCCAGCTGATCGTCGAGCGTGCGCTCATGGGCATGCCGGCACAGCGTCTTGATCGATGCCATGGCCTGCTGTGGCCCTTGCGCAAGCCTGTCCGCCAGCGCGATCGCCGCCGCGCCGGCCTGTCCCGCTTCAACCAGTTGGTTGACGACCCCGAAGTGCTGCAGTTGCTCCGCCGTGATGCGATCGCCGGTCAACGCCAGCTGCGTCAGCACCTGCCGCGACAGGCTTTGCGCCAGCAGGCCCGTAATGCCGCCATCCGGCGTCAGCCCCACCTTCACATAGGCAATCGAGAAGGCTGCGCTGGCGGATGCCACAAGCAGGTCGCAGGCCAATGCCAGCGAGAAGCCCGCACCCGCCGCGCCGCCTTCGACCGCTGCCACGATCGGCTTGGGAAAGTCGCGCAGCTTGCACACCACGTCGTGCAAGTGCCCCAGGCGCTCGATGCGCTCCTCATAGGTCAGTTCCCGCCGCTTGCTGATCAGTTCCAGGTCGCCGCCTGCACAGAAGTAGTTGTCGGCGCCAGTTAGTACGATCGCGCCAATCTCCGGATTGTCCGCAGCAGCGGCCAGCGCGGCGCGGATGTTGTCATAGAGATCGGCCGCGATGGCGTTGCGCTTGCCGGGATTGTTGATGGTGAGCACCAGCACGCGGCCTTCCGTGCGCTGCAGCAAAGAGGAAAATGTGGTCATGTCGTGAAGTCTGTCAGTGGAGAGAGGCCCGATCAGCCGGCAGTCTGTTGCGCAGCGCACTGACTCTCATAGACCTGCAGGTGGCAATAGGCGTGCGGCTCAACGGGAGTTCGCGCCCGCGATCGGCTGCACGAGCGATCAGATCGCCGACGATGGCCTCGGCTTTGATGCGTGCGGCGCCCTGGGCAATATCCCGCATCATCGAGGCCTCCCAGGTCGATGAACTGTCCAGCGGGCGGGTCGTACCAGAATGGTGACGTCCGCGCCCGCCTCGATCAGTCGCGCGCCGTAGTAGCCTCCCATGGCGCCGGCACCGAGTACCAATATCTTCATGGCGCCCCCGTCTACGCGTTACCGGCGGGACGGCACTGCACGACCAGATTGACGACGCCGGCCTGCACTGGTTCGTCATGCTGGTTGAAGGTTGTGATGCGCACCTTCACGATGCCTTGATCGGCACGCGACTTGGACGTCCGCACCTCCAGGATCTCGCTCTCGACATGCAACGCATCTCCAGGCCGCACCGGTTTGGGCCAACGCAGCTCCTCGAAGCTCGCCCCGATGATGCCGCCCGCGGGCCGGAGCTCGCCGTCGACCAGCAACCGCATGGTCAGCGCCGCCGTGTGCCAGCCACTCGCGGCCAAGCCGCGGAACAGCGTGTCGCGGGCGGCCGCTTCGTCAAGATGGAAAGGCTGCGGGTCGAACTCGGCAGCGAAGGATTTGATCCTGTCCAGCTCGACGGGCAGCCGCCCTGAACCGTATTTCTGGCCCGGCGCCAGATCCTCGATGTATTGGATGTTCATATTTGCTCCTCCAGATTTCTTTACTCTGCTTTCACGGACCAGCGCGCACCCGTTGCGAGGCGCCCAAAGGCGGATCGGGCCAGCGCCTCGAGCCCCAGCGCAATCCCTTGTCCGCCGCCGATGCACAGCGTGACGATGCCGCGCCGGATGTCATCCGCGCGCATGGCATGCAGCAGGCGCGTCGTCCCTTGGCCTGTGCCAGCGCGAGATTCCGCTGCAACGTTCGGCCCAGCGATCCTGCGCCTCGCGGCTGAGCGCATAGCGAGCGGCAAGATCCTCGGTATGCCAGCCCGAGTAATCGCCGGAGAATGCGTCGTGCAGTCCGTCGTACAGCATGCTGTCATGCAGCACTGAATCGCCCATGGGAGCCGTTGTAGGCGCCAACAGCGATCCGCACGGGCTGGCACAGCACGACATCTCTTGCATTCATCGCATTCTCCCTGGCAAAAACTTAGCATCCTGCGGGTCCCTCTTGCGCGGCCATCGCTGGCGGCCAGGCCGAGTTTGGTCATTTTCGCCGCCCGCGCGATTCGTTCTTGCGGACGCCGTCAAGTTACTTTCAACATGAAAGTATATACCGCCCAGACGCACTTGCAAGTTGCAATTTTCCCTTCTGTTCTTTCGTGTTCCTCTCGCGGGCAAGGCCCGCAACCTGCCATGCAACGTGGCTGCTTCGACGGCATGTTCCTGCTGCAGGCGGCCAAGGGCATCCGCCTGCCGTTCGCCGACGGCAAGACTCTGCGATCGCCGCCGCCGACGTGGGGGCTGCCGCCGCTGCTGTGCTGGCCAACCCAGAGCCGCATATCGGCAAGATCTACGAATTGACCGGCCCCCAGTCGCTGACGATGGCCGAGCTCGCGCAGGAGTTCCGCGTTGCTCTGGATCGCCGCCCGCGCTTGAGGACTAGCTGGCACACGACGCGCTTTCCTCTCTTGCCACGCCGTTCCGGGCTTCAATGGCTCTGATGCTGTTTGCAAAGGCTTTTCCCAAAACATGTCTGCCGATGCTTCCGAGCACGAGCCCCAGCACCCGTCCTTTGATGTTCTTGCCTTCCCGCACCACGACTGCGTCCAGCGCGGTCGTCCCGTCAGGCAGACGCGTGAACGTATAGGTATGGCCTGACCGGCCTCCCCATACGTTGGAGTCGATTGTCGTCATGACGACGCGATCGGGATTGGACCAGTTGTAATGCAGGCGTTCCCAGATGCCGCCCGAGCCCTCCGTGACGTCTGCCTCAGAGGGGCCTCGGTGATGCACCTTTAGGTATTCGTCGGTGCTGTTGCCAAAGAGCCTCGAGCGACCAGGCCCGAAGTCCGTAAGCCCGGCGACGAACCGCTCGGGCGTCGAAGTGGTCTTGTAGTGCAAGTGAATCGTCGGCATGGAAAGTTTCTTTGTTGGCTAGTGCTGGTCGTCCAAAGGAATACTTGGCGTGAAAACGGCCGCTTTACACCGAGATTCCCGCACGCAAGGGCCGGAAACCCGCGCGCAACTCCTCGGAGAAAGCCTTTGGCTGTTCCCATGCCGCGAAATGACCGCCCTTTTCGAGGCGGTTGTAGTGAATGAGCTTTGAATAGGCTCGCTCGGCCCAGCTTCGTGGCGCCGCATAGATTTCGTCTGGGAAGACGCTTACGGCGACCGGGATGGTGACGTGCTTGACATCGAAGAACGCCAGCTTGTTTTCCCAATAGAGTCGCGCTGAAGAGATGGCGGTTTTCGTCAGCCAGTACAGCGTAATGTTGTCGAGGATGTCGTCACGCGTGAGACCCTCAGCTTGACCATCGAACACCCGTGCAATGAGCGACAGACTGGCAGCATCGTGGTCAAGGATCCAGCCAGCCAGGCCGATTGGAGAGTCTTCGATGCCATAGAGCGTTTGCGGGCGGTTCGCCATCTCGATCGCGTACCCGAGGCCATGCTTGAAGAAGGTGTCCAACTGCCCGTATGCATGCTGCTCGTCCGCGGACAGGCCGGTGGGCGCGGGCTCACCATACTTGAGCGCCCTTGATACATCGGGGGGCACGGTCGCGGGCATATTGACGTGAATGCCGAGCAGCTCCGGCGGGGCGATCAGCGCCAACTGCTCCGACACGGCGTCGCCCCAGTCGCCGCCCTGCGCCACGAATTCCTTGTAGCCGAGGCGGCGCATCAGCACTGTCCATGCGTGTGCGATGCGCACCGGGTCCCAGCCGGTCGTCGTCGGCTTTCCGGAGAACCCGTAGCCGGGGATCGACGGAATCACGACGTCGAACGCATCGGCTGCCTGGCCGCCATGGGCGGTCGGATCCGTAAGCGGGCCGATTACCTTCAACTGCTCGATCACCGATCCGGGCCAACCGTGGGTGATGATGACGGGCAGCGCGTTGGCGTGTTTCGACCGTACGTGGATGAAGTGGATGTCTACGCCATCGATGGTGGTCATGAATTGCGGCAAGGCATTCAGCCGGGCTTCAACTTTGCGCCAGTCGTGCTGGGTCGCCCAGTAGCGGGCGAGTTGCTGCATGGTCGCCAATCTAACGCCCTGCGATTCATCCGTGACGGTTTCGCGCGTGGGCCAGCGTGTTGCGGCGATTCGTCGGCGCAGATCCACCAGCGCCTCTTGCGGAACGGATACGCGGTATGGGCGGATGGCATCTGTGGCACCGACCGTCCCAGCGGACGCCTGTGCGGCCGATGCCTCGCTGGCAAGCACGGCCAGGCCGATGCCATAGCCTGCTGCCGCGGCGGAGACGCCAAGAAAATCGCGACGGGTCAGCCGTTTCGCTTCCGGGACGGGGTTATCAAACGTTTTCATTCGGAATCCATCATCTCGTGTCAAATTTCCGTCGCTCCCGGGCGCCCCTATGCGGCAGAGCCGGGTTTTCAGCTAGGGACTGATTGCGCCGTTGACCCCTTCTGGCCTCGCGCTTGCCATGTCGTACATGACGTATATGGTCGTAATTCATGCCATGACGTGGAATGCGCAGAGCATGTCCTGGACGGGCAGCCAACACTCCTGTGTTTGCGTTGGCTTCACCACCGCGGCGCGATGCCTGCCAACTGGGCGACCCCTCGGCCAAAGGAGAAGTTTTCATTCGGCACCGGAATCAGTGCAATGAAGATGTCGTCCGGAGAGATCTCCGCGGCGTCACCGAGTTGGCGGCAGATTTCCGCCATCAGTGCAGCCTTGTCGCTAGCCGGCCGGTGCGCGCCGAGTTGGACCTCGATGATCATCGCGTCGGCCGAGCGCTCCATCTCCATAAAGGTTGGATCGATGAACAATTCGTCGTCGCCGTGCTCGCTGACCACAATGAACCGATCTCCAGCGGGAATGCCCAGCGCGACGACCAGCGAACGATTCAGTGCATTGCCAATTGCGATCTTCTGCTCGCGTGAAAACCGGCCTTTCGGGATGTGTGCGTGAAATACAGGCATGGGATATCTCCAGTGCTCAAGGGGATGATCGATGTATTGCGCCATCGTTCGGCCGGCAGCCCCGAGGCGAATCACGCACGTGCGCGATGGGCGTGCGCGATTCGCCTGGGCGACGCCAGGCGGGGCTGGTCGTCGACCGATCTGTGCGTGCCGTCAGAGGTTCATCCTGAACCAGTTGACGGCCTCGCGCGAGGCGCTCGGAAGCTCCGCAAGGTAGGGATCGAAGTGGCCGCCCTTGAGCATGACCATCCGCTTCGGTTCCGGTGCCAGTTCGTACGCCTTGAGCGCCAGGTCGGTGACGGCGATGTGGTCGCGTTCGGCGACCAGCATCAGCAGCGGGGTCGGGGATACGCGATCGATGAAGTCTCCTGGCGAATACATGCGTGCCCAGCGCGTTGAGCGCAGCGTGATCCTGTTTTCCCAGACATCGTCCGGCACCGGGCGAAGGTAGAAGCTCACGGCATCCGCTGCCCTGTAGGCGGCCGGCCTGGTGGAATCGTTGCTGACGATCTGCTGCATCGCCGGCGGTTCGCCATTGAGTTGTGCCCGCTCGTCGGCCGCGAACCTGGCCTCGAGATCGGCGACGGCCTCCGGCGGAATCCGCCGCAGACCCGCGGCATGGCCGTCGATGGTGGGCGCTTGGGCCACCACCACCTTCAGACGCCGGTCCGTCGCGCCCAGCACGATGGCATGCCCGCCGGCAAAGCTCGTGCCCCAGATGCCGATGCGGTTCTCGTCGACTTCCGGCCGCGCTTGCAGATAGGAGATTGCGCGGCGCCAATCAGCGATCTGTTGCCAGGGATTGATGTCTTGCCTTGGCGCGCCGCCACTGTCTCCAAAGTTGCGGTGATCGTGTAGCAGTACGACAAAGCCGGCCTTTGCGAAGGCCTCGGCAAACGACTCGATGCCATGGTATTTCGTACCCGCGAAGCCGTGCGCCATGGTGATGGCCGGCAGCGGCGCGGTGTGGTGCTCCGGCACAAACAGCCATGCCGACAGGTCGATACCACCCTCGACGGGGAAACGTACGTCTTGCTTCTGAAACATCAATGCGCTCCTGCTTGTCATTCGCCAAGTTCGCCCAGCATCCGGGCGAGGTCCAGTTCCGCCTCGCGGGTCTGGAAGCCGCGCGCCATGGCGGCTTCCATTCGGCGTTGCGCTGGCAGGGACCGCACGTTCTCCCCGAAGAGATCAGAATCGCGGCGAAAATCTTCGACGGAAGCCAGCGCGATGGCATTGACGCGCTCCTTGACCATCACGTGCCCGGCCGCCGGAAAACGTGCAATGCGCCGCGCCAGCGATGCGACGAAGTCGCCGAGCGACTCGGCGGGCAGCGCCCGGTTGATCCATCCATACCGTTCCGCGGTGTCCGCGTCGTAGTCCAACGCGCTCAGCATCACTTCGAGCGCCCGGCCGCGGCCCATCAGGCGGGTGAGGGATTGGGCCGCACCGCCGCCAGGAATCAATCCGAACGCGGCTTCCATCTGGCTGAACACCGCGGTTTCCCGCGCAGCAAAGCGCATGTCGCACGCCAGCACGAATTCGCTGCCCGCGCCGCGCACACGCCCTTCGATCTGTGCGATGGAGACAAGCCGACTGGAGCTGAGGTGGCGGAACAGCAACGCGATCGATGGCTCACCGGTCAGCTTTGCGGCTTCCTCGCGATACTCCTTAACCTTCGTCACATCGACGTGGGAGATGAAATAGCCGGGGTCGGCACTGCTGAATACGAGCACCTTGGTGCCGTCATCGGCTTCGGCGTCCCGGATCAGGGTGACCAGGTCGCGTACGAGCCCGGGTCCGAGCAGATTCATGGGCGGCGCGGATATTTCCACGAACAGAACCGCTCCGTCGCGGTTCACCTTCAGCGTATCGAACGTCATGGTTGGCTCCTGATGGGCAAGACCGGTAACAGTCCATGGAACATGTGGTCGCGCGCCCGATACGTTGACGCAAAGGATGCAAAGGCGCGGCCGGATAGACAGAGAATCTAGGCCTCTCCGGGTCCATTGAGTAGCCGGTAGAATTGGGAATTACCCTTTCATCGGTGGAAGGCCATGGATCGACTCGAGGCGATGGTCATTTTGTTGGCGGCGATAGACACCGGAAGCCTTTCCGCCGCAAGTCGAAAACTTCGCATTCCTTTGGCGACCGTGAGCCGACGCGTGTCGGAGTTGGAGGCACACCTGAATGTGCGGTTACTCGTGCGCGGTACCCGCAAGCTGACACCGACGGAAGCCGGGCGCGCCTATGTGACGTCATGCCGGCGCGTTCTGGAGGAGATCGCGGAAATCGAACGTACGGCTTCGGGCGAATATCATGCGCCGCAGGGCGAACTCGTGATCAGCGTGCCTCCGGTGATGGGCCGCATTCACGTCATGCCGATAATCGTTGACTTTCTGCGTGCGTTTCCGCAAGTCCGCATGCGGGTGCAATTGACGGACCGGATCGTCAATCTGCTGGACGAGCGGGTGGATCTGGTGCTGCGAATTGGAGAGCAACCGAGCAGCAGCTTGATCGGCACGCGTATCGGCCTGCTTCGGGAAGTGGTATGCGCTAGCCCCGCCTACCTGAAGCAGCGTGGGGCACCCGGAAGGCCTGAAGATCTTCTGTCGCACGACTGCGTGACATACGAAGGGTATGCGGTTGGCAGCAACTGGGAATTTCTCTCGAAAGGCCGGCCACTGAAGATCGAGGTGCCGTCCCGGCTTGTGGTGAACTCGGTGGAGGCTGCCGTCGTTGCCGCGGTGGAGGCCGCCGGCATTGCACGGGTAGCGTCGTACCAGATTGAAGAACTGGTGAAATCCGGCAGCCTCGAGATGCTGCTGGAAGCCTTCGAGCCGTTACCGGCGCCGGTCAATCTGATATACGCGGGCCAGGGCCAGATACCGCTCAAGCTTCGGGCATTCATCGATTTTGCGGTGCCGAGATTGAAGGAACGGCTTGGCCTGGCGCGGGCTGCGGGTCCACGGACGCCACAGCCGCGCCGCAGGCGTGCGTCGACGCCGTGAAGACCATCACACCTCCGCCCGGTCACTGTGACGTTCGAAGACGTGAGGACCATGACACGGGAACGGTATCGGGCGTCTCATCGCCGGCGTTCTCCAAAATCCGTCTGGCGTTTTCTGAGCGAACGGGTGACCGTGCGCCCATTGCATCCCTTCCCCTCAACGTGACAAAGCCCCTCAAGCCGATGCACGCGCACCAACATTGCTGGCAGCGCAAGCGCTTGCCAGAGCGCTTCTTGAGCGGGTTGTCGCCAAACGGATGTCCCTGAACTCGGCGATGGAGCCGATCTCCTTGCCTACCCAGTTGCGCAGTTCAGTAGCGAAGAATCATTTCATGCGCCGCCCCCACACGCTTAGCACGTCGTGGATACAGCCCATTGTGGTGAAGCCAACGGCACACTGATTGGCGGTGCGTACTGCGCCCGAAACCTGACTCGTCCGTCGCTGCCGCGTCCTACCTAGCGGCTTCGGTGCTGTCATCGCAACAACCGACTATGTGCGAGCGCTCGCCGAACTGAGCCGTGCTTATGTACCTCGTATCTTGGTGACGCACGACATTGACGAATTCGATGCCGCTCCGCTTTGCCAATCTTGCGACGAAAGGCAATGGGGCGTCTAATGCCCGAAGGAAGTCTGGGAGGCCCCATGGCGCGCTGCACAATTTGCGGGTTCGAGAATGCCGTTGGAGCCAATTTTTGCGAGCAGTGCGGCGCCCGGCTGACAAGCGTCTGCCGGCACTGTGGGCACACACTAAGTCCGACGGCACGCTTCTGCACCGCATGCGGAATGCCCGTCAGCGACGCAACACAAGCATCGTCTTCCGCCCCCGTTCATTACACACCGCTCCACCTGGCCGAGCGCATCCGAGCCGAACAAGCCGCTCTGGAAGCGCGCGGAGCGACTGCCGGTGAGCGCAAGACTATCACCGTTCTGTTTGCCGATATGGCCGGCTCGACCGCTTTGATCCACGACCGTGACCCGGAGGAGGCCCACCTCCTTATCACCCCCGTCATCGAGATGATGATGGAGGCCGTGCATTATTACGAGGGCTATGTGGCCAAGTCGCTGGGCGATGGGATCCTGGCACTATTCGGCGCGCCTATTGCCCATGAGGACCATCCCCAGCGGGCGTTGTACGCGGCGCTGCGCATGCAGGACACGATGAGGAAGCACAGCGACCGGCTTCGGCTGGAACAAGGCCTCTCGCTGCAGATCCGCGTAGGCATACACACGGGCGAAGTGGTCGTGCGTTCGATTCGCAAGGACGACCTGCACGCCGACTATGACCCGGTGGGGCACACGATCCACATCGCCTCCCGGATGGAGACGATGGCCGCGCCCTCATCTATTTTCGTCAGCGAATCTACCTACAAGCTCGCGGAGGGATACTTCGAGTTCAAGGCGCTCGGCGCCACCCAGGTCAAGGGCATCCCCGAGCCGCTGCAAGTCTACGAGGTGCTGGCTCTCGGTGCGCTACGCACGCGCTTGCAAGTAGCGGCGCACCGCGGATTGGCACGCTTCGTGGGCCGAGAGACCGAACTGGAGACGCTACGCCGGGCGCTGGAGCAGTCCACGGCTGGATATGGGCAGATCGTCGCCGTGGCGGGTGAGGCAGGGATCGGCAAGTCGCGGCTCTTCCACGAGTTCAAGGCACGGTCCCAGCATGGCCGCCTGGTGCTGGAGACTTTCTCGGTATCGCACGGCAAAGCCTTTGCCTATTTGCCGCTCATCGAACTCTTGAGGAACTATTTTCAGATCATCGACCAAGCCGACGAGCGGCGGTGCCGCGAAAAGGTAACGGGCAAGGTGCTCACGCTGGAGCGCAGCCTGGAAGAACTCCTGCCCTATCTGCTTCACTTGCTTGGTATCAGCGAACCCGGCTCGGTGCTGGCTGACATGGGCCCTAGCCTAAGGCGTGAGCGCACATTCGAGGCAATTTCACGTTTGTTGGTGCACGAAAGCCGCAATCAACCGGTCGACGTCCTGTTCGAAGATTTACAATGGCTGGATAGCGAGACTGAAGCGTTTCTCGCCTACCTCATCGAACGGACGGCGGACGTCCGGATCCTCGTTCTCTTGAACTACCGGCCCGAGTATCGGTTCGCTTGGGGGCACAAGGACAATTGCACTGAGGTGCGGCTCGCCCCCTTGGGCCTGTCCGACGCGCAAGGCTTGCTCAGCGTCCTGTTGGGCGATGACCCCGTACTCGGGTCACTCAAACAGCTAATTCTGGAAAAGACCGAGGGCAATCCCTTCTTCATAGAGGAGGTCGTCCAGACGCTGGCCGAGGAAAAAGCGCTGCTCGGCGAACCCGGCCATTACAGCATCGAAAAGACACCCGCCACGCTGCATATTCCGACCACGGTACAAGGCGTGCTCGCGGCGCGCATGGATCGGCTGCCGATCGCAGAAAAGGAACTGCTGCAAACGCTGGCAATCCTCGGCAAGGAGTTTCCTTTGAGCCTGGTCCGGCAAGTTTCGGGACAAAGGGAAGAGCGCCTGTATCCTTTGCTGGCCAGCTTGCAAGCGGGAGAGTTCATCTACGGGCGCCCAGCCTTTCCAGAGGTGGGGTATGCGTTCAAACACGCCCTCACCCAGGAAGTCGCAAGCAACTCCCTGCTTTCCGAAGAGCGCAGTGCGCTACATGAACGCACAGGTAGAGCCATCGAGGCCCTTTTCCATCAGCAATTGAAAGACCATTTCAGCGAGCTGGCACACCATTACAGCTTGGGCGGCAATGCTCCCAAGGCGGTGGAGTACTTGCACTGCGCCGGGCAACAGGCTGTCGAGCGTTCCGCTAATCTAGATGCCATCCGTCACATTGGTGCGGCTTTGGATCTGCTCCATAACCTGCCCGACACCGCAGAACGCGCGCGCCAGGAACTGACATTGCGCGTCACCTTTGGCCAAGCCTTGATTGCTGCCAGAGGTTATGCAGCAGCTGAGGTGGAGACAAACTATACTCGGGCGCTAGCTTTGTGTGAAAAATGCGGAGAAGCCCCGCAGCTCTTTCAGGTGAAGTTGGGATTGCGCATGTTCTTCTTGCTTCGCGCACAGCATCAGACGGCGTATGAACTGGGTGAGGGACTACTCAGCCTGGCTGAGAACACGCAAGAGCCGGTGTTACTCGGACAAGCGCATATCGCACTGGGAGGAGCCTCACTCTTTCTTGGCAAGTTTCCCATGGCCCGAGCTCACTTGGAGCAGGGGCTGGCGCACTATAAGACTGAACAGCATCCCACCCACGCCGGACTTTATGGACAGGATCCCGGCGTTCGTGGACTGAGCTTTTTGGCATGGACCCTTTGGTATCTGGGCTTTCCAGTTCAGGCCAGCGAACGAAGTCAGGAGGCGCTGGCGCTGGCCCGGAAGCTTTGTCATCCTTTTAGCCTGGCGCTCGGCCTCGTCTATGCAGCCGAGCTGCATCAGTACCGGCATGAGGTGCAACTGACGCGAGAGTGTGCTGAAGCCGCTATCGCCCTTTCGGCCGAACAGGGCTTTCCGTTCTGGCTCGCATGGGGAGCAGTCCTGCGGGGATGGGCGCTAGCCGAGCAAGGAAACAGTGACGAGGGCATCGCTCAGATGCGCCAAGGGCTGGCCGATTACCAAACGACGGGTGCCGAGTTCGGCCTGCCTTATATCCTTGCCTTGTTGGCTCAAACCTATGGGAAGGCGGGGAAATTCCAGACGGGGTTGGACGCGTTGGCCGCCGCGCTGGCCATGACGAGCAACACTGGGGAGCGCTATTATGAATCGGAGTTGCATCGGCTCAAGGGCGAACTGCTTCTCCAACGCTCGAACGCGCAGCCCCACGTGTTAACGGATCGTGAGGCAGCGGAGGCATGTTTTCATCACGCGATCGATATCGCTCGCCAGCAAAATGCGAAATCGCTTGAACTACGTGCCGCGCTAAGCCTCGCGCGGCTATGGCAACGCGAGGGGAAGATGGAACTTGCACGACAGACACTGGCCGGGCTGCATGAGTCCTTCACCGAAGGATTCGACACTGATGATTGGCCGCAGGTCAACGACCTGCTGAATGCCCTGTTCAGCGGTTGATTCGAAGACCCCCGCCCTCCATGTCGCGCACACAAATATCTGCTTCGTGCTGAAAGTGCTCCCAGCGATCCTGGACTTGATGTTGCGGTGATCCTGCTCGATCAAGTTGTTCAAGTACTTCGACGATCGCAACATCGCGTGCCCGGGGCAGCAACTCGTCCGTCTTCATTTCGCGCACCGCGCGGTGAGATGCCGCGTAGCCGTCCAGCGTGATTGTCTTCGGAGCGAGCCCTTGACTCTTGATCGCCTTCGCGAAGAAGGCCTTGGCTGCAGCGACATCGCGCTTGGCGCTGAGCCGGAAGTCGACCGTCTTTCCCGCTCGATCAACTGCACGGTAAAGATAGATACTATGGAAGGGCTGGCCCAAGTAAGCCCATTTGCCACGGCTTTTCACATACGTCTCGTCGACTCGCCATGAACGACCCGCGGATCTCCCAAACCGATCCCAGCGCTTCACGAACTCCGGCGTGAAGCGTTTGACCCAGCGCGTGATCGTCGTGTGCGAAAGCGACAGGCCGCGCTCGGTCATTATTCCAACGAGGTCTCGAAGGCTGAGCTTCTAACGCAGGTCAAAAACCCGAGCGTAACCCACCGGCCCCTCCGATTTGCACCGGAGCCGCATTTAGGAGACATTCGAAGTTCGGCCTCGCAGCATAGAACAAACATTCGCGGATGATATCCCGACCATGGTCCACCATGGCCCCGCCCAACCCGGTGAAATGCGGGTCTATATGTTATCGAAAAGGCCAATATGGTTGCGATCCGGCGCTTGGCGCGCTGCCTGACCAATGATCCCTGCCGGAAACCGGCGACGGGGCCTCATCGCGATCCTACGCGACGACCGCAGCAGTGTGACAACGTCGTCACAGCGCACTCAAGACAATGTTGCATTGCGGAAATTGTAATGATGTGCCATTGCCATCAGGAAACCTAGGGTTTATACTCACCCTCGTCTCCTCCTTGTCTCCTCGACATGGATTCAACCCGCCTCCTTTGGCGGGTTTTTTTCGCCCGCGTGTTTTTTAGTGATTTATGAACCACTTTCAAGGCAATCGCCGCTGTAACGGCAAACCCCCAGTACTTTCGTAAGTGGGGTTTCAAGGGAGAGCCTGACGATTACCTACTTGCACACGGGCCATCCGCTACAGACGTCTCCGGCTGTCTGCTGCGAACGAAGGAATACCCCAGCCTCCGCGAGAGTTTGTGGGGGACGCGCTCGGTGGCCGCCGTCCTACTTCGCCGGGAACTGCGGGGGGTACTCATCGAAATCATTCGCCTGTACGTCGAACAGCAACAGATGCCGCACTAACCGGCCAAAGGGAGGCTACGCCGCCCGCGCCCATCCTTCACCGGCCTAAAGGCAAAGGCTTGTCGCACGCCGGATCAACCCAAGAACACCCTCAGAGCCGGGGCGGCATCAAACCGCGCACAGTACCAAGGGTGGGCGGGGTTGGAAATGCCACAAGCCCCTCGTTGCTTAGTCGTTACTCGTAAGAGAAGAAGCTGCCCAGCTTGCCCATGCGTTCGAGCGCCAGGCCGGCACCCCGCGCCACGCAGGTCAGCGGGTCTTCAGCCACCACCACGGGCAGGCCCGTTTCCTCGGCCAGCAGGCGATCGAGGTTGCGCAACAGCGCGCCGCCGCCGGTCAGCATCATGCCGCGCTCGGCGATGTCGGCGCCGAGTTCCGGTGGGGTCTGTTCGAGCGCGATCTTGACTGCCGACACGATCTGATTCAGCGGATCAGTTAGCGCTTCCAGGATTTCATTGGACGATATCGTGAATGGACGCGGGATACCTTCGGACAGGTTGCGGCCTTTGACTTCCATCTCGCGGATCTCGGAGTCTGGGAAGGCCGAGCCGATTTCCTTCTTGATGGCCTCGGCGGTCTGCTCGCCGATCAGCATGCCGTAGTTGCGGCGGATGTAGTTGACGATGGCTTCGTCAAATCTGTCGCCGCCCACGCGTATCGAGCCCTTGTAGACCATGCCGCCCAGCGAGACGACGCCCACCTCGGTCGTACCGCCACCGACATCCACTACCATCGAGCCGGACGGCTCCGACACTGGAAGGCCGGCGCCGAGTGCGGCGGCCATCGGCTCTTCAATCAGGTAGACCTGGCTGGCGCCAGCGGCCTGCGCGGATTCTTGAATTGCGCGCCGCTCGACCTGGGTCGAGCCGCACGGCACGGAGATGATGATACGCGGCGACGGCCGAAGCAGTTTGGTGTCGTGCACCGTCTTGATGAACTGCTTGAGCATCTGCTCGGTGACGGTGAAGTCGGCGATCACGCCGTCTTTCATCGGGCGGATGGCCTCGATGTTACCCGGCACCTTGCCCAGCATCTGCTTGGCATCCTTGCCGACAGCCTGGATGGTTTTCTTGGGATTGATACCCCCCTGCTGGCGAATTGCGACTACGGAGGGTTCATCAAGGACGATGCCCCTGTCGCGCATGTAGATCAGGGTGTTGGCCGTGCCGAGGTCGATCGCGAGATCGTTGGAGAAGTAGCTGCGGAGAAATCCAAACATCAGGAATCTTTCTTCTGGTAGTTCGCAAGTATGCGAAACGGCGGGCGCAAGAAGTGGCGCCAACCATGATTTTCATAGCGACGCATGGTATGGAGGCTTCACGCGTCACGTGGTGCTGGCTTCGGTGTCATTGCCAGCGCGCTGTCAGTCGATAAGAGCGATCGAACTCAGGTGGCCCGCCAAGGGGTGTCTGGCTTGCTGGCGGAATCGGCCATCACACGAGTCGTCGAGTAGACCACTTATTGAACTGCGCAAAAGCAGCATCGGAATCACAAAAGCCTCACGAAGTCTGATCGGAGATACTGTGGCCCGACACCTGCGAGTGACGTGAACCACTCGCGTCGCGCTTGAGCAGCAGGCAGGAATATCAGCGGAAGCGAATGATACCGTATGACTCTCTCCGATTCCCGCGTCAAACCGCGCGGACTTCGGGAACGGCAATCCTTGCCAGAGGCGACGTGATCGAGCAACAGCCATTCAGACCGCATTTTCCTGGCTTGCCCGAACGCAGAGCGGCCGGATCTGGCGCTCCCCAAACCCAGGCGCTGCAGCGCGCCAGTGCTGGCGACCCGGCGGGTCAGGCTGTCAGTGCTGAAGCCAAGGGTGGTGTTGTCGTCCATTGCCAGCGAACCGGTATCCAGCGTCTGGTTGTGACCGAGGTTCAGCCGTCCCTGTTGCAGCGCCGTGCCGCCCGTGCAGGTGTTGGCACCGTATGGCTGCTCCTTGCCGTGTGGTGTCTGCCGGACTTAAGATGATTTCGTATGGGGTTGGCGGCATTGGAGGCGCCCTGGTAGTACTCGCGCTTTTTCAACTATATGAAGGGCACCAGGCGCGCAGGCCCCAACGCGGCCCGGTACCAGTATTCCTACAATCCGCAGGAGCGCTCATGCTTTCAGATCTTCTGATGCACTTGCCGAGATCCAAGGCGACCGTCGTGTTACTGGCGGTGGTATCGGCCGCGGCAGTTGCAGCACCGCAGACGAGCAGTCGGTCGCAGAGTCTTAGTACCCAACGCGGCATCAGCGACGGACAGAGCGGTGGCACCGAACTGCAAACCGGGCCGCTTTTGCATCAGCCCATTGTCGGGGCGCAGCCGATTGCGACACCCCAGGAACTGCCTCCCAATGGATCGACGCCATACCCGTACATTATTGCCCCGTATATCCAGGTCCCCGGCGCTATCCCCACTCCTCATCCGCAGCCACGTCCCCGACCGATGCCGCATTAGAATTTGTGACGAATACCGACGACCGCGCCAAACTGATTGTCCGAGCCACTTACCGTGCCGAAGCCGGTGCCTTGGATCGCGCCGGAACCGCCTGCGGTCAGGCCCAGGTTCGAACCATCCTTGTTCTTGGTGTAACCAAGGTTCAGGTAGGCATCGGTGCGCTTGGACAGGTTGTAGTCAACCGATGCCACGAAGCTCCACGGATCGGCCTTGGTGCCGCGGAAGTCCTGGTAGTAGGCTGCGCCGGTCAGCGATAGTGCAGGTAGTAACTGATAGCCCACGCCCAGCCAGTACAGGTTCGAGACATTGTTAGCGCCGAGGTTGCCCGGCAGCGTGGCACCGTCGAGCGCCATGGCCCAACGATAACCAGCGTACATTTTGGCCGGGCCGAAGGCATACGATCCAGCCACGCTGGCGCGGCGGATCTTGGCGCCCGTCAGGGCACCAGTCGCGGCCAGGCCGAGGTTGGTTTCGTCGTATATACCCCCGACGGCGAACGGACCGACAGCGTAGGTCAGGCCAGCGCTGTACTCCTGGCCAATCTTGGGGCTGCCCGGCACTTCACCAAAAGAGCCGCCACCGGTGTTCGAGCCAAAGCTATACAGGGCTCTGGCGGTCAGGCCACCGAAGGTGCCGGCGTACTTGACGGAGTTGTCAGCGCGGCTGGTGAACCCTGCGTCCTGGCCGATGATCGAGTAGTTCGTGGAGATCCCCATTGGGTCGAATTGCAGGCCGAAGTCATAGAGCGGGGTCTGTTGACGGCCCAGGGTCAGGGTGCCCCACTGGCTTTGCAGGCCGACGTAAGCGTTACGACCGAACAGGCGGCCGCTTTGGGCCGAGGTGCCTGTATCGAGGTTAAAGCCGCTTTCCAGTACGAAGATGCCCTTCAGGCCACCGCCGAGATCCTCCACACCACGCAGGCCCCAACGGCTGCCCGACAGGTTGCCCGAGGTCAGGCGGGTCACGCTGCTGCCGCCCCCGGGTTGGTTATTTTGATATTCGAGACCAATGTCAAGGATCCCGTACAGCGTCACACTCGACTGTGCATACGCACCACCAGCGGCCAATGCAGCGACGGTGGCAATCCATTTCATCTTCATAACTCTTTCCTTGTTAGCTGATGATTGGAAACTTTGGGCTACCCCGACTGCAGGCCAACGCAATCCGTTCACGTCGATTTTGTATTATGTACCAGCGTTCGGCTAACGAAACTTGCGAACCGTGGCTTAACGAACCTTCGAACAGTTCTTTGGCAAGCGCCGGTACGCATGCCAAAGTCCCTCCCGCATCACGCAATGCCACAGAACTCGCGTCGGTACTGTTCTGGCGTGGTGCCCGCCTCTCGCTGGAACATCGCGATAAAGGCCGAGGCGGTGCTGTAGCCGAGATCGAAGGCGATTTCCTGCACGCCGCGGCCCGTTTCCAAGGCATCGATGGCGCGCAGAAAGCGCAGGCGCTGACGCCAGTCGCCGAACGACATGCCGAGTTCGTGCTGGCACCGGCGGGCTAGCGTCCGTTCGGTCATGTGCACGCTGGCGGCCCAGTCGGCCAGCGTGCGGTGGTCGCCGGGATCCGCCTGCAACGCTTCAAGCACGGCAATCAAGGCAGGCGTGGCTGCCGCCGGCAGATAGCAACGCTGCACCGATGCCTGCGCGAGCTGATCGACCACCACGTGCGCGAGCCGCAGGTCGGCCGGCGTGCGCGGTACATGCATGTCGCGCGCGGCGAAGTCAGCCAGTACGCTCCTGATGATCGGGCTGATGCGCACGGTGCAGGCTTCGGCCGGCAGTTGCGCGCACAAGCCTGGTTCTATGTAGATCGAGCGGTAGACGATCGCGTGCCGCAAGGTGCAGCTATGCACCACCGCCGGCGGGATCCACACCGCATACTGCGGCGGCGAAAGCAGCCGCAGCCCGTCGGTTTCCATCTGCATCGTGCCGTGCGCCGCGTAGTTCAGGTGGCCCCAGCTATGGCTATGCGCCGCGGCCTGCGTGTCAGCTCCGAATTCGTCGTAGCGGAAATAGAAAGGACCGTCCATCCCTTCGACGTCCTGGATTGGCAAGTAGCGCCGTTTGTCGGGCATGGTTCGTCGGGTTCGTGTGGTTTGTGGCGAGAAGAGTCCGGAAACCCGGATTGGATGTCCTAATTCAGCTATATGCCTTAACGCGGACGCATGCATGATAGCCCTGCACTCGTACTAAGGAAAACCTTCATGTGGCAATACGCGTTTCCGCTACTGGCCGTCGTGATCTGGTCCGGTAATACCGTCGTCAGCAAGATGGCGGCCGGCACCATCGCACCGGCCGAAATCAGTTTCTACCGCTGGCTGCTGGCCGCCCTGCTTTTCACGCCGCTGGCGTTGCGCCCGGTGCTGCGCAACTGGCCGGCGATCCGGCCGCGATGCGGGCGGATCGCGGTACTGGGCCTGCTCGGCATGGTGGCCTATCAGTGCCTGGCTTATTACGCGGCCTACATGACCACGGCCACGCACATGGGCATCATCGGCTCGCTCACGCCGATGATGGTGCTGGCGTTGTCGATCCTGCTGCTGGGACAGCGCCTGACGGCCGGTGCCGTGGCGGGATCCCTGCTGTCGATCGCCGGCGTGCTGGTGGTGGTGTCATCCGGCGACCTCCGCGGCCTGATGGCCAGCGGCGCCAACCTGGGGGACGGACTGATGCTGCTGGCGATGCTGGCCTACGCGGTCTACGTCATCCTGCTTAAGCGCTGGAATATGAAGGACGTGCCAGCGTTGCAACTGCTCTACCTGCAAATCGTCGTAGCCGTTGTCGCCCTATTGCCGCTCTACCTGCTCACGCCCAGGATGGGCCTCTCGGCGGCCAACCTCCCGCTGGTTGGATTCGCCGGATTGATGGCGTCGATGGTCGCACCGCTGGTGTGGATGCACACGGTCGCCAGCATTGGCCCAAGCCGCGCGAGCATGTTCTTCAACCTGATCCCCTTGCTCACCGCGCTGATCGCGGCGGTGGTGATCGGGGAGTCGCTGGCGGCGTATCACGCGCTCGGCGGAGCGCTGACGGTTGCGGGCGTGCTGCTGGCCGAGTTGTGGAAGGCGCCGCCGCGGCTGCAAGCTGCGGCGCCGTGAGAAACCGCCGCACCCTCAGGCGCGCCCTGCTGCCCGCACCGAGCCGTAGCGCGCGGTCAGCCGGTCTACGGAGTGACGGAAATCGCGGATCGTTTCGTCGATGATCTGCTGAACCGGCACGACCGAATCGATTCGTCCGCATACTTGCCCCGTCAGCGGCACTGCCGCCTCCATGTCGCCGCCAAAGTAGAGCTGCTGAACGCCGGCGAATTCACTCTTGATGTTCTCCGGCAATTCCAGCTCGATCCGGGAGGTGCGCGCCGTGCGCAGCGCCCGGAGCGCCGGGCCCTTGCCGCCGCGATTGAGAAAGACGGTATCTGTCTCCTGCGCGCCGACGATGGCATTCTTCCAGTTGTCATGAACGGGCGACTCGGCCGATGTCAGCATGCGCGTGCCCATCTGTATGCCTTCCGCGCCCATCGCGAATGCCGCCGCCATCGTGGCGCCGTCGCAGAAGCCACCCGCGGCTACCACCGGGACATCGACCTTCGAGCAGACAAGCGGCAGCAACACCATGGAGGTCACGTCGCGCTGGTTCTTGAACCCACCGCCCTCGCTGCCCTCCACAATCAGGCCGTCCACGCCGGCCGCCACCGCCTTGAGGGCGCCGGCCAGGGTTGGCACCACATGAAAAACCGTGAGGCCGGCTTCCTTCAGCTCCGCGCAATAGCGTGTCGGGTCGCCAGCCGATGTTGTCACGAACCGGATCCCCTGGTCGACGACGAAACGTACGATATCGGGATCTCGCACATAAGTCAGCGCGATGTTGACCCCGAATGGCTTGTCGGTCAGTTCTCGCATCTTGCGAATCTCGCCGCGAATCGTATCCAGTTCTCCGGATGATGTCTCGATGATTCCCATCCCACCCGCGTTGGAGACCGCCGCCGCCAGTTGCGCCCTGGCGATCCACCCCATTGGGGCCTGGATTATCGGATGCTGGACGCCCAGCATCTCGGTCACGCGATTCGTTATCGTCATGGCTTTGTCTCCGCTCTACTCTGGTAATACTGCACGGACGCGCTGCGCCCTCTTCACGCCGGAAAAACTTGTGGCGCGATAGCGCGTTCCGCATTCGGGAATGAAACCTGGCCGTAGAGATTAGGGGCACGCCGATACACCGTCCAATGATTGTTTTGAATAGGTATTCATGCACTCCGGACATGGTGTCTCCATAATTCTCCGCCTGCGGCCAGCGCCGGCAATGCCCCGAGCCGTTGACCAGCCGCAAGATCATTCAGATCATGCACCGAAAATGTTCACATCAGCGGCCAGTGTTCCGTGGCAAGCTGGGCAGACCACACTGTTGCCACCTGCCCAGGCTTGAGGAGCCCTGAATGGAATCTATCGACCGCCAGTCTTCGTCGCAACGCTTCCTGACCCGTCTCGGCGCGGTATTGGTCGTGCTGGCCGTTGCCGCATGTGCCGGCCCCGGAACGCCCGCCGCCGGATCGGCAAGCCCTGCGCCGGCCGGCACAGCAAGCGCGACAAGCGCCGCGGACCCGCTGCCCTCCTGGCAGGACGGCGCGGCCAGGCAGACCATCCTTAAGTTCGTGGCCAGCGTCACCCGCGAAGGCTCGCCCACTTATGTGCCGCCGGCCGAACGGATCGCCACGTTTGACAACGACGGCACGCTATGGAGCGAGCAGCCGCTGTATTTCCAGTTCCTGTTCCTGATCGAACAAGTCAAGTTGGCGGCACCGAAGCATCCTGAGTGGAAGAACAACCCGGCCTTCAAGGCGCTGGTGGCGAACGACCAGGCAGCGCTGGCCAAGCACCAGAAAGAACTGCTGGCGCTGATCGCGGTCGCAAATAGCGGCATGACCGTGGAGGCCTACGACGAGACCATCCGCGCCTGGCTGGTCACGGCAAAGCATCCCAGGTTCCAGCGTCTCTTCACCGATCTTGTCTATCAGCCGCAGCTTGAGTTATTGGCCTACCTGCGCGCCAATGGCTTCAAGACATTCATCGTCTCCGGCGGCACGATCGAGTTCATGCGCCCCTGGTCCGAGAAGGTGTATGGAATCCCGCCCGAACAAGTGATCGGTTCCAGCCAGGTCGTGACGTACCAGCTGCAAAATGGCAAACCTGCCCTGGTGCGCCAGCCAAAGCTCGATTTCATCGACGACGGCCCCGGCAAGCCGGTGGGCATCTACCGGGGGATCGGCCGCCGGCCGATCCTGGCATTCGGCAACTCCGACGGCGACCTGCAGATGCTGCAGTACGTGGTGGCCGGCAGCGGCGCCCGCCTGGCGTTGCTCGTGCATCACGACGATGCCGAGCGGGAGTTCGCCTACGACCGCCAGTCGAAGGTCGGCAAGCTGGACAAGGCCTGGGACGAGGCCGTCGCCAAGGGCTGGACGGTCGTGAGCATGAAGCGGGACTGGAAGCAGGTGTATCCGGCGGCGCCGCGATAGGCTCTCCCAACTACAACGGCTGGCGTGAAACGGCGCGGTTGTCCATGGCCGCCCGTACAGCATGGCAATGGCGCACGAGATTCGGTTGCGATAAGACAAATAGCTTGAGAGGCGTATCTATGTCATAGAAGACGATGTTCGCCACAAAGCCGTAGACGCCAGCGTCGATACTGTTCGGATCAGGACCGAAAAGAAAACCCCGATCACCGGTCATGTTGGCCACCACCTGCAGGTCGGCGATGCCACGGGCGTAGACCTCCTTGGGGGAGAAGCGGCCGATTCCCTGATAGTGGTATCGATCGAAGTTGTATTTCCTTGCGGCCTCGAGGTCGTCCGCCGCGATCTCCGGATGCGTCCTGAGGAGCGCGTCCCGAAAGGCTGTCCAGAAGCGCGGATCGCGCCACCGCGAGTAAGACATGACCCAGTAGAGATCATCCAGCGCGCGCCGGACAAGAAGATCCAGGTCGCGCTGAAAGGGGGTCAGCGCATCGTCGATGGGCAAGCGATACTTGCGCTTTAAATGGGACACGATGGCATCGCTGTCGCCTATCGACTGCCCGCCATCGTCGACATACGGGAGCTGGCCGCGCGGCGCCGCTTTCGCATCCAGGGTGTGGCGATGCTCGAAAGGCAGGCCGCACAGTTTCAGGAATGCGAATACCTTCAGGCCGTATGGATTGTTGTCTTCAAGGCCAAACAGATCCGGATAGGAAAAAAGTGTGATCATGCCGGCCTCCCCTGCAGATGGCCCGGGCTCTCTACACCAGCCAGGCTCTGATGATTCCGCATGCCGCGCGGGGGACGCCGGGAAGCGGATTGCCCGCCTCCCAGGCTAGCCGCAGCGTTTCAATGCTCTGCTTCGGACTGGACCGCGCCGATGGAGGCCATGACAACGCGACGCGCGTCGAACTCCTCGGCAATCTTCTGATCCTGCGCGAACTGCGCTTCCACGTCGACATTGGCAAACTCGATAGCGCCCATGTCGGCAAATGCACTTTGCACGCGCGGGCTCCACAGGCCGATATCCTTGACTGTGGGGACGATGCGGCTGAACAGCCGCTGGCGGAATTGCCGCATGGTTTCGGACTCCCGCACTGCTTTGGCGCACTCCTCCTCCGGCAGCCCGAGGCGGCCCCAGACTTCCTTCTGGTCGAAGCGGTCGCGCATCATGTAGCAAGCCTCGATCACAAAGTCCTCGCGCTCCTTGCGCTCGGCCTCCGTCACCTGCGGATAGAAACCGCGCAGCGCAGTGCGGCCGAATGCAACGTGGCGCGCCTCGTCCTGCATCACGTAGGCGTTGATCGATGCGGCCAGCGGATTCTTGGAGAAGTCGCGAATGCGCTGGAACGCGGCCAGCGCAAGCCCCTCCACCAGCACCTGCATGCCCAGATAGCAGAAGTCCCAGCGCGAATCGGTCAGGATGCTCTCAAGCAAGGATTTGAGTCCCGGCGTGATGGGATAGAGGATGCCGACCTTCTCGTGCAGCAGGCGCGAATAGGCCTCCACGTGACGTGCTTCGTCCATGGTCTGCGTGGCGGCATAGAACTTGGCATCCATGTCCGGGACCATCTGCACGATCCGCGCCGAAACCATCAGGGCGCCCTGCTCGCCATGCAGGAACTGCGACAGCGAATGCGCCTGCTGGTGGCGGCGCACTTCGATGCGGTCGTGCTTGCCCATCTTTTCCCAGAGCGGCGTGCCGTAGATCGGGATCATCCGGTCATCGAGTTCCTGCGGGTTCTCGGGATCGAGTTCCTGCGACCAGTCGATCCGGTCGGTGGCGTTCCATTGCTGCTTCTTGCTGGTTTCATAGAGCTGCAGCAGTTTGGAATTCTCGTTGTCGTATTCCCAGTTGAACTCGGTGGCAACCTGGCTGCCGATCGACCAGCCCGTCTGTACCACCGGCAGCGTGTAACGTTGAACGGATGACATGCAATCTCCTTTGGCGCTCATGGGTTTCGACCGGTCTCCATGCCTGCTTAGCCGGAGTTGGGACCTGTCTTGAATTTGCGTTGGCTTCCGGCTATAAACAGAATCATAATTCTCTTTCTTGTTAATTCAAGGACCCGGCACAGGGTCCGGAGAAGCCGGGAGACATTGATGCAGTTCCACAATCTGACTGTCGCGCAGGTCACTCGGGAGACCGAAGATGCTTGCTCCTACACGCTTTCGATCCCCGACGCGCTGCAGCAATCTTTCGCCTACCGTGCCGGGCAGCACCTCACCTTCCGGGTAAACGTGGATGGGGAAATACTGCTGCGGAGCTACTCGCTTTCCAGCTCGCCTGAAGCGGGAGGCCTGCCGGTTGTCACGGTCAAGCGCATCCCCGATGGCCGCGTGTCGGGATGGTTTCATGGCCATGTCCGGGCCGGAACCCGGCTGGAGGTGAGCGCGCCGGCTGGCCGCTTCGTCTGCGAGAACATGGACGCCCCGCTCGTCTTCTGCGCGGCGGGCAGCGGCATTACGCCGGTCCTCTCGATGATCCGGTCGGCGCTGGCATCCACGCGCCGCAGGATGACGCTCTTCTACGCCAACCGAGATACGCGCAGCACGATCTTCGCGGCGGAGATTGCCGCCCTGGCGCGGGGCAATCCGGATCGCCTCGCTGTGCATATGCACTGCGACGATGCCGATGGCTTTCCCGAGCGCGGCAAGATTGCCGCCCTGCTCTCGTCCGTTGCGCAATGCCAGCTCTATCTGTGCGGGCCGGGGCCATTCATGCAGACCGTACTGGAAGCGGCCGAGGCGGCCGGGATGGCGCGCGGGCGCGTGCATCTGGAGCGATTCGACGCTCCCATGCCGGAGCCTGAGGCTGGCTCGGCGATCCGTGCGGCATTGCCGGCGGCAACCAGCGCGGTGGCTTGCGATGCCAAGGTAATCCTCGGCGGCGCACTGCATGTCGTGCGTGTCGCCAGCGGCCAGTCACTGCTGCAAGCCGCGCTCGCCTGCGGCGTGGATGCGCCCTATGCTTGCGAGGAGGGCTATTGCGGATCGTGCGCGGCCAAGTGCATCGATGGCGCGGTGGTTCATGAGCGCAACGATGTCTTCGGCGCCGACGAGCTTGCTGCCGGCTGGATCCTGACTTGCCAGGCGCGTCCGCGCCAGGAGCGGCCGGTCGCAATCACCTATGACGTATGACAGCAGAAACCACCATCCCGGCGGACACTGCGGCGACCACGTTGCGCGCCGGGCTGAAACAACCCCGTCAGGAACGCAGCGAAGCCACCCTCAAGGCCATGCTGGCGGCCGGCCGGACGCTGATCAACGAGGCCGGCAGCCTGACCGGGTTTTCCCTCGCCGATCTCGTGCGCGCCGCTTCCACCTCGATCGGGGCCTTCTATGCCCGGTTTCCGGACAAGGAGACCTTCTGCGCGCTGGTGCTGGAAGACACACTGGCTGAATTGCGAGCCGAGCTGGACTATTCGCTGGCCACGGACCCGACCTGGAACGCAGGGCCCGCTGCCGCGATCTGCGGCCGTATCGTTGGTTTCTATGTCGGCCTGTTCCGCAGGCATCGCGGCCTGTTTGCGGCCTACATGCGGCATAGCCCTGCGCAGAATCCCCTGTGGCAACCTATCCGCGAGGCCAACCGGCGGATCCTGGACGCCATGGTGCCGCGCCTGGCCAGCCAGGTTGCCGCCGGGCGCTTTACCGGACCCGACGGCGAGACCCGGATCGCGGTGCAACTCGTGATCAGCGCGCTGACCAGCATCGTGCTGCATGCGCCCAGCGGCCTGGCCCTGGACGATCCGCGGCTGGAGCAACGGCTCACGGCGATGCTGTATTGCTATCTATCCTCGCCTGCGGCCGGCGACGCATAGGCGCGCTAACCCTCCGGCAACAGCAGGTAGCGCCTCATCATCCTGACGAGATGGGTTTCCAGCTTGCGTCCTTCGAGATGCAACGGGCCCGGGTCGTTGAGCAATATATTGGCCAGCGTGCCCACCAGGAATTGAATGGCGACCCGTACCTCGAAGGTGGCATGGGCCGGCCGCGGCGAATCAAGCTGGCTGGCCAGCAACGGCACAAGCAAGTCCTGCACGCGCCGGTTGGCTTGCCGCATGGGATTGTCCCCGCTGCCTGTGGCCGAGTAATGGCGCAGGAATCCCTTGAAGAGGCCACGGTTCTGCCGGAACCGGCCGACGTAGATGCGCACGATGCGCTCGACGATGGCGGATGCCGGGCCAGTTTGCCAGACCGGATCCTCCGCGATCGATTGCCGGGTGATCGCTTCGGCTTCGGCCAGCGCGGCCTCGAGCATGAATGCGAGGAAAGCCTCCTTGTCCTTGAAGCGCGCGTAGAAGGCACCAATCGATGTGTTTGCCGCGCCGACCACGTCGTTCAGCGAAATCTCATCCAGATTGCCGCGCTGCTCGGCAAGCGCACGGCCGGCCTTGACCATCTTGTCGAGGTTTTGCTCGCTGCGCGACTGGCGCGGGGGGCGCATGGCGGGTGGCTGCTCCGTGCCTGCCGCGAGTGCCTTCGCCGAACGGCGCGCGGGCGCCCCCTTGCGAGCGGACGTGCTTGCCCGGCCTGGCGGCCGGGTCGCGGGCTTGCGGATCGTTGGCATGACGGCGGAACTCTCGTTGAGCGACAAAGAGCCGCATTATGCGACATGTGCCACCCGGCTCTTGAGAATCCCATGACGGGTGCCGTGATCCCGGCAAGGTCCCCGCGCGAGTCCTATTCCACTTTCGCCCAGCCGGCATCCGGTACGAATGTCCCCATCGCTTTGGCCCGCGACGCCGTGCCGGCGCCAAGGTCCCGCGCATAGACCGTACCGCTGCTGTCGAGCGCGAATGTGTGCGCGCCAGTCTTTCCATACGCCACCGGCCAGGCAAGGAACACATACTTTGCGTCGCTGCCCTTGCCCGGCGGGACGATACGGTAATGGTAGCCATGGAACGCTTCCGCGGCGGGCGTATCCGCCCCCATCACCAGGGCATCAGGCCCGAGCGGACTCTTGTCGCCCTCGGAGTCCGCTGGCCAATACAGCCCGTCGGTCTTACCGGCCCGGCTTACCAGGCGCTTGGCATAGGCGCCGTTACCGACCTCCGTGGCGTATTGCTGCTGGGCTTCGGCCAGTTGGCGAAGCATGGCAATGGTTTCCAGCTCGTTGCGGCCGAGACGCCGGGCGCGGAGTTCCTGCTGGCCGGCACGCAGGTCAAACTTCCAGCCATCGCCGGATTTGACCATGGGAATCGGAAACGACCAGCCACTCTCGCCCACGACGAGACTGGCCCGGTTGTCGCCGGTCTTCTCGATCTGGTGTTGCCTGGCCCAGGCGGCCAGGAAAGCATAGATGTCATCGCGATGCACGCCACCCTCCGGTATCAAGAATGGATATTGCGGGCCCAACACCTGCTTGAGCGCATCATTGTCACTACTCGAGATGGCATCGACCAAGGCATTCGCCGCCGCCTCCGGCGTGGGATATGCATGCTGGGCAAAGACCGGTGCGGCGATCGCGAGCGCTGCCGCGGCCACCAGGACGCGCAGCCCACGCGCGGTTCGGGCACCTACGAAGTTGCGTATCATGCTTATCTCCGACCATGGCCGCCAAATCCACCACCACCGCCAGGGTGGCCCCCTCCCCCTCCACCACCGCGCTGGGGTGCCGCCGCCCTGGGCTGGCCCGGATCGCGGGCCGCGGCCCTGGGTGCGGCCTGTTGCCGCGCGCCGCCGCTATCCCTGGCCGCGCGCTGCGATTGCTGCCTCACCTTGTCGCCATTGCCCGCATCGCGCAACGCGCTGTCTCGATTGGCATCGCGCGAGCGGCTGCGTGCATCGGCGTGGTCGGCCCGTTGCCGGTCGGCGCCGGCTGGGTTGCGTTGCTCGCCGGCCGCGCCGCGCGCTGCCGCGCGGTTTTCTCCCGCACCACCATGGCCGGGGATGGATTGCCCGGTACGGCTCTCCATCGACTGGGCTGCGCGGTCGCGGGCCGCATCCCGGGAGCCCGGCGCGGGTGCGGCTCTTTGCGCGCCCTGTTGCCGGCTGGAAAGCCCGGCCTGGCGCTGCTGGTCGTAGCGGCTGCTCACGTTCGGGTTGTTGTACGGGACATTGCCGCGGTGCGCCGGATTGTGTTGCCAGTTGGTATTGGCGCTATTGACGTTGAGCCGGTTGTTGACATTGACGTTGTTATAGCGATTGACGTTGATATTCACGTCATGGTTGTTCCAGTTGAATCCGCCCCACATCGAGTTTACCGCCGCAACGCCAAGACCAAACCCGATCCCGGCGACCATGGCCGAGGCAAACGTTGAGCCGGGAGGCGGGGGGTAATAGGCGGGTGGATAGGCCGGATAGGGCCATGCGCCATAAACCACGGTGGGGTTATAGGCAGGTACGTACACCACCTGCGGATTCGCCGGCTCAATCTGCACCACCGTGGTGCCGCCGGTGGTCTGCGTCACCACCTTCTGCTGCTCGGTCGTCTTCAGGCTGCCCGCCTTTTGCGCTTGCACACGCAAGCGCTGCACGGAATCCATCACGTCATTGGGCTGGTCGAGAAAGGCGTTGCCGATCGACTGCACCCACTGTGGCTGCCTGCCCATCAGGTCCAGCACCGAAGGGAATGCCGCCAGCGATTGCACGCTGGGATCCCAGGGCTCCCCGGCCACGGCTTTGGTGGCCGCATCCCCGGAGAGGCTGGGGTTTGATTTCGACCATGCCGCTGCCGCCGCCACGTCTTCCGGGTAGGTCGCCGCCATCAGCACCTGGGAAAGCAAGGCGTCAGGGTAAAGGGCAATCGGCGCCATGAGCTGGTCCAGTTGTCCGTGATCGAGCTTGGACTGCGCCAGCGAAGCGCCGGCCGGGATCAGCAGAAGCAGCCCAAGCCACCAGGTGGCCAACACTCTCAAGCGACGCATTTTTGCCTCTCCACGAAAAGACAGACATCGGCTCAATCCACACGCTGGCGCCCAGCGGCTTTCCTGGATGCCCGGCCAGTCTGCACAATATGCGACGGCTAACAGGCGTGGCAATTCAAAATCTCTTTGGTCCACCTTAAACAAAATAGGAAAACAGATGGACAGAAATGCAGAGCATTCCGCGGATGCAAGTGGCATCGAAACAATTCATGTAGGCGCAAAAGGAAATTGAACGTACCTGAGCCGTTATACCGTCATCATTGACGTCTACGTTATATCTTGGGGGGGAACGAGCCCAGGCTCCCCATGGCCATCGGCGTTGGCCGTGCCGTCTCGATCCGGGCCATTGCGCAAGAGTTGGAACGAAGGTGTTGAGATGAAGCACTATCCGCTCGAATCGCGTTTCGCCATGCAACGGCGTAGCCGATCCTGGCCCCTCGGCGCGGCTTTCCGCAGCCGGATCGCCATTGGCGCGTTGATGCTTGCGCCTGCGCTGGCTGGCGCCCAGGGCGCCCCCGACTTTAGTTTCCTGAACGCCAGCGTGCAGAAGCGCGCCAACGGCGTGCTGTCGCTAATGTCTTATTCCGTGGTGCCGGACCTGACTTCCAGTTCGTTGTCGATCAACAACGCCAGCTCCGGCAACCCCGGCATCGTGATGTCGCAGCTAGGCGGCGGCGCGACCATGAGCAAGTCATTTCCAATCTACCTCGAGGGCGCTATCGCCTATAGCCGGTACGATCCCCAGTTCGTTGCGTCCAATGGAACAGAATCGAGATCCGTGCCGGCCAAGTGGAACACGGTCTCCGCCACCGGCGGGATTGGTTGGGATTTCCCCCTGACGGAGAACAAGGAACTGGTGTTCCGGCCCATCTTCAACTTCTCCCTGGGTTATGTAGCCAGCGATCTCTCGGTGGCCAAGTTTGTCACGGAGCGCATCACCGACCGGCAGATCAACTTCCTGGACCACGGCACCCTGAACGCCTACGGGCTAGGCGGCTCGGTCATGCTGGACTGGGAGCACTACCGGGAAACCCACGAGATCGACCTCGAGTTGCGATACACCAATATCCATCTCCAGAGCTTCGGCGGCAGTTCGGAAGCCGTGCAGGGATCGGCCTCTGCCCAGACCGCCAACCTGTACGCGCGCTGGCGCGCGCCCACGGGGCTGCGCGCCCTGGACCGGCCCGTGCGCTATGTACTGGAACTTTCGCACTCGCGCTATCTTGGCAGCCAGTCCGAAATCCTCGGATTCACCAACCTGACGACCCTGGGCACGGGCCTGGAACTCGATACCAGCGCGCATGAAGTGTTCGTGACGCGCATACGCGCCGTGGTGCGCTACGTATTCGGCAACAACGTATCGGGCGTCTCGCTGGGGCTGGCCGCCAGCTTCTAGCGCCGCGGCAGTCAGGCGACGACCGGGACTCTCCCGCGTTGAAGTCCTAATATCGCGCGTCGAAAAATGTGAATTCCGCTTGGCTGGCCGCGGACTTACGCTAACTGGAAATGATCAGGATCAGGACCGCGCCTGCGCGCTGGAATGAGATCTGGACCTGCTGCGATCCATTGAGGGCCTGCCGTGGCAATGCGCGATTGGTTTAAGTTGTTGAACAGCCTGATCTGGGTGATCCTCGCCGCGGCCTGCGGGACGCTCCATGCGCAAAGCGCCCCGCAGGATTCCGGCGCCATTGAACGACCGGCGGTACCTACGGTAACCCTGCTGGACCGCCCCATCGCCTCGTTCCGCGCAACCCTGGCCGGCGTGCCGCCCGAGGCCCGGCGCGAGCGTGCCGAGGCCAACCTCGCCAGCCTGACACGTGCCGAACTCGCCCTGCCTGTCCAATGGGTATCCAACAGACTGGACGGCGAAGACGGCGTGGCCTTTCGCATCGGCAACCGGCTTGTGTTTTCGTACGTCGAACATGACCGCGAGCCGCGGCGATACCACGGCCTTTGATGCCGACGTACGCCAGATCGCCGAGCGCCTGCAACAGGCCATGACCGCGCGGCGCGACCAGATGCGCTGGCCGGTGCTGATACGGGGCGTAGCGCTGACATTGCTGGCCAGCGCGCTTCTTGGGCTGCTGAGCTGGGCGATTGCGCGCCTGCGCGCCTAGGCCTATGCCTCCATGCAGCGGATCATAGAGGCACACCTGCTCAGCCGCACCTCCCGTGGCTTCGACTGGACGGGATCGGCTTATCAGCTGGCACGGCAACTGGTTCAGCTGATCGCACTCTTCCTTTTCATGCTGCTGCTCTACCTGTGGCTGATCTTCGTGCTGGAGCAGTTCCCTGCGTCGCAGCCGATGGGAGCCCGACTGGGTGCGATGCTGTTTGGCTTGCTCACCCGCATTGCGCTGAGCGGCATCCAGGCGTTGCCGGGCATCATCACCGCGATTGTGATCCTGCTGATCACGCGCGCCGTGCATGCCATGGTGAACAACATCTTCGAAGCTGCGCAGCGGGGCAGGCTGGAGCTAACCGGCATGCATCGCGAAACCGCGGGCGCCACGCGCCGTGTCGTGGTGCTGCTGGTGTGGGCACTGGGCTTCGTCTTCGCGTACCCTTACCTGCCTGGCTCGCAGAGCGACGTCTTCAAGGGCCTGAGCGTGCTGTTCGGCTTCATGATCACGCTGGGATCGGCGGGCATCGTCAATCAACTGATGAGCGGCATGGTGGTGGTCTACTCGCGCGCGCTCAAGCGCGGCGACTTCGTCACGCTGGGGGAAAACACCGGCACGGTGATGTCGCTCGATACGCTATCGGTCAAGCTGGTCAACGTGCGCAATGAAGAGATCACCATTCCCAATGCCGTCGTGGTGGCCTCTCCCATCGTCAACTATTCGCGCCATGCCACGGACCGTGGCGCCCTGGTTGCAACCACCGTCACCATCGGCTATGACACGCCATGGCGGCAGGTCCACGCCATGCTGCTGGCGGCGGCATCGCGCATGCGGCATGTCGCCATGGTGCCCACGCCGTTCGTGCTCCAGCGGGCGCTGTCCGACTATTACGTGGAGTACGAGCTGATGGTGGCCATCGACGATCCCGCTTTACGCCCGCAGGCGCTGTCGTCCCTGCACGCCGAGATCCAGGACGAATTCAACCGCAACGGGGTGCAGATCATGTCGCTGCACTTCATGGCCCAGCCAGCGGAGCCGGTAGTGGTCAAACCCGGGCAATGGCGAGGCCAGGATCAAGGCGGCCCGGCGTAGTCGCGGCACCCTTTTCGGCACGCTCGGACAGAGCCCCTGGTGCGTGCCACCGCCCTCGCCTCGCTGGCTATATGTTGACCTCACTGGCGACCCGGCTGATGCACGCGATGGCATGTTGCGCCATGGGCGACGGCGTGCGGTTGCGAAGGCTCACGACACCCATCTCGGAGTACAGCGCCGGCAGTCCCAGGATATGCAACGGGAGCAGCGCGCCGGCATCGATATCGGCCTGCACCGACGTCAGCGTCGCGGCCAGGACGGTGTCAGTGGACAAGGCCACGGACCGGAGGATGGTGAAGTCGTCGCACTCAAGCGCAAGCGGGGCTTCCTGGCCCGCCGGCAATCCAAGCACCCTTGCCAGTTCGGCCTTCACGATGCGCGGTACTTTCGTGGCCGCGACACCGTAGTGCCAGGCCTCGGTCAATGTGCACTGACGCGAGGCCAGCGGATGCGATGCACGAACGTAGAAGCCGCCGCGCTGGGCGCCCACCGGCCGGATCTCCAGAGCCGCATCTTCCGGCAAATCCCGCACGTCCGCGACAAAGAACTCGATATCCTCCGCGCGCAAGCGTTCCAGCAACTGCTTCCAGTTGCTCTCCTCGACGCGCAAGGCAACCCTGGGATAGAGGCGGCGCAATTCGGACAACGCCCGTGGCATGAGGGTGGCGGCCGGGAATGGTCCGGCCCCGAAGGCGGTATCGCCCACCCGGCTGTCGCGATAAAGATCGACATCGCGCTGCAGGCAGCGCGCATCGAACAGCAGCCTGCGCGCCCGTTCGATCACGAACTCGCCCGCCGGAGTCGGCCTGACCTCGCCCACGTCACGGTCGAACAGGCGGATGCCGAGATCGCTTTCGATGGCCTGGATGCTGCGGCTGAAGGCCGGCTGGCTGAGGTGGACCCGCTCGGCCGCCCGCGCGAAATGCAGTGCATCGGCGAGCGCCAGGACATGGCTGAGACGGCGAAGGTCCATCATGTTGCGTTGCTCCTGACGCATTGGAACGTTGCATAGTATGCATTGGACGCATTACCCCGGCAAGCCTAAAGTCGTTCGGACCTGATGGCGCCAGAAGGCCTGGACCGTTCAGACCATAGAGCAAGATCGGAGACACCCCCCAATGAGTATGCAACTACAGAACATGCTGATCGCGGTCGTCATGCTCGGCTTTGCCGGCATGGAGTTTGTTACGCGCCGCTACCAGACGAGCGTCAACGCCACCCAGGACGACACCAGGCTGGAACTGGCCATGTTCCTGAGCCTGATCGCCATCACGCAGCCCCTGGTCCTGCTCGTCACGGGCGAGCTTTGCGCCTGGCTCATGCCGGAGCAGCGAGGGGCGTGGGCGAACCTGCCGTGGTGGGCCATGGCCGCGATCCTGCTGGTTTGCGACGACATGACCCAGTACTGGTGGCACCGCATATCGCATTCGCCGCTGCTGTGGCCCTTGCACCGCGCGCACCATACCGCGCAGTACATGAGCATCCGCGTGACGTACCGCAACAACTTCTTCTACTACCTGATGATGCCGGGGCTGTGGATTGCCGGTGTCCTGCTCTACCTGGGCTTTGCCAAGGTCTATGGTGCGTACCTTGTCATCAAGCTGACGGTGATCCTTGGGGCGCACAGCGCATGGCGCTGGGACGAGCCCTTGTACCGGATCCGCGCATTGCGCCCGCTGATGTGGATCCTGGAGCGGACCATCTCGACGCCTGCCACGCACTGGGCGCACCACGCGATCACCAACGACGATGGGATCGGGCATTACAAGGGCAACTTCGGCAATCTCCTGTTTTTCTGGGACATCCTCTTCGGCTCGGCGCACATCACGCGCAAATACCCAGCGGGGATTGGCTTGCAGGACGACCGGCTGTTCGGGCAGGAGCGCTGGTACATCCAGATGTTCTACCCACTGGTCCAGTCGCGTCGAGAGCATTCGGCGCTGCGCTTCGGGGGGCGCGCTTATGTGGAACCGGAAGCGGACGCCGATGCGGCCCCGCAAGGCACGGAACAGCGGAGGTCGGCATGAACGACCGCACGCTGACAGAGCAACTGGCTGAGCAAGCCATCGTTAGCGCCCGCATGGAGTCGGTGTTCGAGGCACAACGCCACGCCTTCCTGCAAAACCCCTGCCCCGATGCCGGGCAGCGGCGCCAGCACCTGCGCGCGCTCAAGAGGCAACTCCTGCGATACCAGGACGTGCTCGCCGAGGCGATCGACCGGGATTTCGGCGAGCGTTCCCTCGCGGAAACAAAGATGCTGGAAGTGCTGCCGACCACGCTGGAGATCAATCACGCGATCTCGCATGTGCGCCGCTGGATGCGTGCAAGCCGCCGCCGGCCGGAACTGCTTTTTGCCAGCAACAGCCTGCGCGTGACTTACCAGCCCAAGGGCGTCGTCGGCGTGATTGCCACCTGGAATTTCCCGGTCTACCTGTCGCTGGGGCCGCTGGTGGCGGCGCTGGCAGCGGGCAACCGCGTCATGATCAAGATGCCGGAGACCACGCCGGCAACCAACGCCACGCTCAGGCAGATGTTGGGCGAGGTCTTCGCCGAAGACCACGTGGCGCTGGTCGGCGGCGAACTCGCGGACCCAGGCGCCTTCACCGCCCTGCCATTCAACCATATCGTCTTCACCGGTTCGCCGGCGGTGGGCCGTATCGTCATGGGCCAGGCAGCGCGCAATCTCACACCGGTCACGCTGGAGCTGGGCGGCAAGTCGCCCGCGATCGTCCTGCGCGACTATCCGGTGCGCGAGGCCGCCCGGCGCATCGCGCATGGCAAGGGCATCAACTGCGGACAGGTCTGCGTGGCTCCCGACTACGCGCTGGTGCCACGCGAGCGCGTGGACGAATTCGTCAAGGCGGTGGTCCACAGCTTCGGCGAACTCTACGGCAAGCGTACCGCGCGGAACGCGGATTACACGGCGCTGGCCAGCGACCGCCACGCTGCGCGCATCAAGGACATGCTGGAGGATGCGCGCGCCAAGGGCGCGACGGTGATCCCCTGCGGCGAGATCGGCCCCGGACGCCGCTTGCCGCTGCATGTGGTGACGAACTGCACACCGGATATGACGCTGATGCGCGAAGAGATCTTCGGGCCCGTCCTTCCGGTGGTGCCCTACGACACGCACGAGCAGGCCATCGAAATGGTGCAGCGGCAAGCGCGCCCGCTGGCTTTGTATTGCTTCAGCCATGACGCGTCCGAGCGCGGCAAGCTGCTCGCGCGCACGCATTCGGGCGGTGTCACGATCAATGACTGGGCGTGGCATGTGGTCAACCACGACGCCCCCTTCGGGGGCGTGGGCCAGTCAGGCATGGGCAATTATCACGGTGAAGAGGGCTTTCGCGAGTTGTCGCATGCGCGCACGGTATTCAAGCGGCATCGCTTCTTTCCCATCGCGCTGTTTTATCCGCCCTACGGGAACCTGGCGCAGCGCCTGACATTGAAGCTGTTTGCGGGCCACGGCGATCCGGCGGTGAAGAAGCCGTTCTGAGCGACCCAGTGAGAAACCGGAGCGGCGGCCACGCGCAAGCGATTTGGCCGCCGCGTAACGCGAGGTCGCCGGCGTCCCTGCGAACCGCCTCCCAGACGGGTCTCCGGACGCCTGCAGGCACGCCATCTTCCTCACAGGAAAGTCTCAAGAATATCCGTCGACGACCGCGCTCCCAGCGCGCTGAAGTTGGCTTTCAGCCAGCTATCGGCGCGCTCGCGCCCCAGCGTGTAGAGCTCGCGCAAGAAGTGCCAGTCAGCGTTGAATTTGCTCGATACCCCAAGCCGGGCCATCTCGGTCTCGGCATCGATGTTATGGATGAACATGCGCCGGTATTGCGCCGGATCCAGCGCGCCTTCGTCGATCAGCCGGGAGACGAACTCAATCGCGCGCATTTCCCGCATCAGCGACGAGTTGAAACTCAGCGTATTGACGCGGTCGAGGATTTCGCGTGCCGTAGTCGGCACATCGGGAATGCGGATCGGATTAATGCGGATGATCAGTACATCGCGGCTGTCGGTCTCGTAGATCAGCGGGTAGATGGGCGGGTTGCCCATGTAGCCGCCGTCCCAGTAATACTCCCCTTCGATCTCCACAGCCTGGAACAAGCTGGGCAGGCAACTCGACGCCAGCACCGCCTGGATGCCGATCTCGTGATTGGTGAACACCCGCATGCGGCCGCTCAATACATTGGTGGCGCACAGGAAGAGCCTGGGGCTGCGGCAGTTGCGCAAGATATCGAAATCGATCATCTTGACCAGCATGTCGCGCAGCGGGTTCAGATTGGACGGATTGAGCTGGTAGGGAGAAAAAAAACGGGTGATATGGTCAAACAGCAGCCACCCGGGCGACAGGTTCAACCGGTCGAGCCCCAGCATCCGGTCGAACCAGGTGGGTTGCAGAGGACTCATTCGCGCGCATTCGGCGACGCCGCGCCACAACGCTTCAAGCATTTGGCGCGCCCCCTCGCGCCCGCCGCTGACAATGCCGTAGGCAAGCACGGTGGCATTGACCGCGCCGGCGCTGGTACCGCTGATGCCGTCGACCTCGATGCGGCCGTCTTCCAGCAGGCGGTCGAGCACGCCCCAACTGAACGCCCCGTGGCTGCCGCCGCCCTGCAGCGCAATATTGATGCGGCGAACCGGGGAGGATGGCGTCTGGTTGCCGCTGCCCTCCTCCGTTGCCCGGCGGCCTGGCGCCGTTCGCGGGGTCGAACGCCGGGCTCCGCTCACTGTTGCTCTGGCACGCTGGGACATGGAGGTCTCCTCGATCGATGGCGTCTGCGGCTCAATGCGGCGCCGGCCGGCCAAGCCGCCACGTCAGGTTGCGACGGGCGCGGGCTTCGCAGCGGGCCTGGAATAATTCCGTGTAATAGATGCGGGGACGGGCCAGCAGCGCATCCAGCACAGCCCGTTCGCGGGCGTCATAGACCAGATCGTCGAGATCGGGACGCTCGGCCCGCAGGCGCGCCCCGTCCTGACGAAAGCGCGTGCGTCCGCCCCCGAGAACCGCGAGGTCGATATCGACGGCAAAGGCGCAATCCGGGTCGGCCGGCACTGCGGTGTGCGTGGTCGCCAGGATCATGTCGGCAATGCGCCCCGCCGCCGGGATGCCATCCCCCGCCCAGCGCAGGAACCACTCGGCGCTGCGCTGCTCGTTGTCCCTGGCGCCGGGAATGAAGATCACGTCATGGCACCACAGCGCCAGTTCCACGGCGTCGGGATCGGGGACCGCGCCACGCGCCCAATCGAGATCGCGCAGGCAGCGGCGGATGTGCCGCAGGGTGTGATAGTGGCGCGCCGGTTCGGCGTAATGCAGCACCAGGTCGGCATGGACGGCTTCGGCGTGGATGCCGCCACTGCGCGACCACAGCGCCAGGAAACGCGCTTGCATCTCGTCCATTTCACCTCCCTGACACCAAGGAGCCACCAACCGGGTCGCATCCGGGTCGCATCCGGGTCACGTGCCGGAACCCTCCGGCCAGCCCGAGTATGCGCTCCGTTAAGGCCGATTAGGCGGTGGCGGGCCGGCACCAGCGTACGCGGCCGCACTATTGCGAGAAATCCCGTCTATGCAGGTTGGGCAAGCCCGGTGACGGTGCCTAGAATGCCAAAGGTGGAAGCTCGCGATTTGCGGACAAACGCTTTGACGGCCAGCTGATCGACCGAACGGATTGAGATGCATATGGACCGAGAACCGAAACCTGAGGCGTCCGATGGCTCGGTGATGTTCGCGGACGTCAGTGGCAGCACAAGGCTATATGAATTGGCCGGCGATACGGTTGCCTTCGGTGCCATCGGCCGCTGTATCTCTGTCATGAAGTCCTGCTCCGGCGCATCCCAGGGCCGGGTCGTCAAGACGATCGGAGACGAGGTCATGGTGCTGTTTCCCTCGGCCGAACAGGCGATGCAGGCGGCACTCGACATGCAAGTGGCTGTTTCTCAACTTCCTCCCATCGCCAGTGTTCCCATGTCGGTCCATATCGGCTTTCACCATGGACCGGTCTTGTCAGACGAATCGGGCGACGTATTTGGTGACACCGTGAATCTCGCGGCTCGCCTGACGAAGCTCGCGTCACGCGGCCAGATCATCACCAGCAAGGATGCGGTGGAACACCTGTCTGCAAGGCTGCGCCAGATGACGCGCTACCTGTATCCGATCCAGGTGCGCGGCAAGGAACCGCCAGTCGAGTTGTTCGAAGCAATATGGGAGCAGAACGCCGACATGACCGTCATGGCCAACGCAAGTCCGCGCTCGCTGCGCTCCGCGCTGCTCACGCTAAGGTACCGGGAGACGCTGCTCGAAATGAACGCCGCATCCCTGCCGGTGACCATCGGCCGTGATAGTGGCATGAGCATTGTCGTTTCGGACCGGCAAGCGTCGAGATTCCAGGCCACGGTCGAGTCTCGCGCGGGCAGATATGTGCTGATCGACAGCAGCTCGAATGGCACGCACGTCACCATCGATGGCGAAGATGAGTTCGTTCTGCGCCGCGACGAAGTCACGCTCAGGGGCCATGGCTGGATTACGTTTGGCCAGTCGATGGAATATGCGGGTGAGCGGGTCGAGTTCTTTTTGTACGTCGAAGGGCGTGGATGAGAATGCAAGGCCAACGGCATGCATCCTGTCGGTGATGCCGCTTTGGGGGCAGATCAGCTCTACTGCGCCTTCTTTCGTTTGGTCCGGTAGCGCATCTTGCCGTTCTCCAGGTCTCCGGACGTCGTCACCAGCCATTTCCCGTCTGCCGACAAGCTCTCGTCCCATTCGGCAACCAGTGTCAGCTTCCCGTCGATATAGCGAAAAGTCTGAGCGGAGTGACTGCAGCAACTACCACGCTGTGCCGACATCACCGCATGGCGACTGGCGTCAATGGATATCTGCGGCAAATTGGACAACTCCTCGTTATGGACGAATTGCCGCGCAACCGGATCGAACAGAAAGAAGTGCGTGGTGTTGTTTGGACCTGCGCCACCCGACATGCCGAAGATGCTTATGTCCGGGTGGCCATCGAAATTGGCGTCGACGACTTGCAGGAATTCCTTGTCGGCGGTTTGTCCCTCTGAATCGAAGTCGCGAAGGACCTGCAGGCGCCGACCGGTTCTTCGGTCCAGCACCTCGATGGCCACCGGCACTGCAGCCTCTGGCGCGTCATTATCAGGACGAAAGGCGACGCGAAAGCGAAAGTCCTTTGTGCTGGCCTTCTGCTCAACCCACTTCAGTTCGAACAAATCATCCCGGTCGATCCAGCCATGGAAAGCCGATCCGTCCCGATGGACATGCTCGACTTCGTACCAATCCCGTCTGCTGGCAAGAACGGCGACAAAGCTCCCGGCGTCCAGGCTGGCGACTGGCGACGCACGATCTGCCTGCGCGAAGACTGGCACCGCCTTTTCGAGGTAGAGGATGTCGCCATAGGTGCGCGGCGTCACCAGTTTGAAGCGATCGGCATAGTATGTCGTTTCATAGTGGTGGATTGCCCGGCCGTAAGCCGCCGGTTCGCAGACGCCGAGCGCGCAAGCACCGACTTCGTCTGGGGTGGGTCGACGATTGGGCGGAACTGCCTCGCTGCGCTTGAATGCTCTCCTGGGCTGCCAGGCGACCGTAAATGCTGAATCGCTCCCCCTTAGCATGGCTTCGCCGGTGCCGATATTGGTTCGGCAAAATGGCTGGGACTTTGAGTAGTCGTTCCAAGCCGGAAACGCATAGGCGACGCAAAGCCTGTTGGCACCATTGATGTCGGTGCGGTAATTCTGATCGACAAGGAAGATCAGCTTGTTTCGATGGGAATCGGACTCATACGAAACCACGGCATATGTCGCATCCGCTGCTGCGGGAATGGCATGTTCGAAGTGCTCGACATCCTCTTCGCCGGGCCTTCCTTGCAACCTTTGTGCCGCACTCAGGTTGGAACCGGCTTCGAGTCGATAGATACCTGGCACCAGGAAATCGGAGGCAAAGACGGGACTCATCTTTGCCGCGGCCAGGACGAAGACGAGGCAGGCGATTCTCATAGCAAGCGTCAAGCAGGTTGGATTGGGGACTGGTCGCAACGTCCAGGCCAGCGGTTCATCATAATCGCCGCCGCAAAAGCAAAACCCCCCAGTACTTTCGTACTGGGGGGTTTCAAGGGAGAGCCTGGCGATTACCTACTTTCACACGGGTATCCGCACTATCATCGGCGTGGAGTCGTTTCACGGTCCTGTTCGGGATGGGAAGGGGTG
>NZ_JBFTOX010000051.1:0-70232 GCF_056398185.1 Cupriavidus sp. 05L310 | reverse complement strand
CATGCCCCCGACTCGTTGTTCATTCGCGCTCAAAAAAGCCAGGAGTAAACGCGAATCCGCACGAGTTTACAACCCCTCCCGCCCAAGTCCCATCAAATTCTGGTCGCACTGCGCCCGGTCAGGACGCTGGACTTTTGTATAAGGAGATGGATTGAGCCCGCTCGAATTACCCTAAATAGTTACGAGTTCCCTTCGCGCCCGGACGACCACGACATGGTCTTCAAAGATGCACTTGGCTTCAAGCTTGAAGGTGTTTGGCTGGTGGACACACGCAATGGCCACGTTCTCTCCAAGTCATGGAAGGCTCGCAGGGTAGCTTAGCGGTCCGGCCACACCTAGGAAAAGCCGGCATTGCCGGCACATGGTAATACTCAACGTTTGAATGGAGACAATCTATGGCGACAACCATGTACTTTGAAGAAACGATATGCGACCAGGGTAACAAACAGTCGCTGGAAGTTGAACTGGGTCGTTCATCATATTACCCAGAGGACAGTATTTATCTTATCGTGGATGGCAAAACCGTAATAATGGATCGCGCCACTGCCAAACGCTTCGTGGACGCTGTCGTCGCGGTCGGTCATTACCACGGCTTGATTGATTAGCGGCGGGCACGACGCGCGGTCATTCTCTGGCGGTGCTCGAAGCAGGCGAAGGGCTAGGAAATGAATAAAGCGTTCTTGACGAGTCACGACAACGCAGAGAAACCATGGACAAGGACCAGCTTGACGCGGTAGCGGAACCGATCAACGAGCATTGGGCGGAGCAAATGGGCGAGGACGCTCGACCGTTTGTCGAGCCCATTTGGCACGGTTCGATTCTTCCATCTTTGAAGGTGAACGCGCTTGCCGAAAAATGGACCGCCGAGCAGTTCCGCGAGCGATGCATACGCGCCTTGAGGGCAACGGTTGACTTGTTTTACGCCCTGCACATCAATGCAGGTTCCAACTACACGCAGGCGAACGAGAAGCCACGGTATTATTGGGCGCACCAGAACTTCAACATCCTTCGCGCTAATGATGCGACGCGCGGGATGAGCATCCAGAAAGACGAGATGCTGCGTGTCGCGGCTGAATACCTGAGCCATGCCGAAATTCGAACCAATAAATTCGATTGGCTGCTGCTCGATGCAATCGTGTTCGCGGAGCTCGACGCATTTTCCTACCATGTCTCCGGCTTTGCGGTAACGTTCGCTAACGGCAACCCGGCCAAATACTTTGTGCTAGTGATCCTGTTCAAGGTGATCGGCCTTGCCCTGGGATACTTGTTGTTGCCCGCGATCGCATACTTCGCATTTAGCAGGGGGCACGAGACGACAGGTTGGTCCATTGCTGGATTGTGGGTGGTATCGGTCGTGTGGTCGCTCATCGGACTGTCATTTCGATGGAGGACGCGTCGCAAGAACAAGGCTCTCCTGAACCGAATGCTCGACGTGTATCGACTCCTCGGTGACAGCACGATTTCGCCCCGACTCCTGAAGGATAGTCTGGACGGGGCAGCGACGGAGGGTGTGGTGCTTGACGGCGCCGTTTTCAGCATTGTGGACAGGATCATCGCCAGCGACGCGACGGCATTTGTTCCCAGCCAGATCGGATAAACAAAAATGAATCGCGAATCCCTGTACGGCATGAACCCATAGGAAAAGGACATCGGCGTGAGCGAAGATTTGACATTCTCATTGAGCCAGATCGAGGCGATCGCAGACTCTCTTGGCGATACCGCTGACGGTCTGACGGGGACCGAGATTGGGCTGCTGCTCGACAATGCCAGGATCGCTGACGTCGCCCCCGGCATCACGAAACGCAAGCGTCTGCTTAATGCGTTCGTCAACTCGCAGAATCAACTTGGGCATCGCAAGCACATTCTGGCTTTCATCCGGTTCGCCATGAAGCCCGAGCGATATGCACGCAGCCCAGAGCGATTCGAGCCCATGCGGGCGAACCTCAACCGTGGTCTCGTGTTCGCCGGGCTTCAGGTCGAGGAAAGCGGCGAGCTCGTGTCGAGCGAACGAGCGTCGACACTCCCCGATGCGATCCGCAGGGCGAACGACCTGAGGGCGGATCTTACGGGCCGAGGCGTGCATCCGGACATACTGGCGTTTTGCCGCGCAGAGCTGGTCGGGGATAACTATTTCCACGCGGTGCTGGAGGCGACGAAAAGCGTCGCCGCGAAGCCTCGCGACAGGACGGGCCCAACGGACGACGGCGCGGCGCTGGTCGACCGTGCGCTTGGCGGAAATCCTCCCATGCTGGCGATCAACGCGCTGGCCGACGAAAGCCAGTTGAGCGAGCAGCGAGGCTTTGCCAATTTGGTAAAGGGCGTGTTTGGGATGTTCCGGAACACCACTGCACACGCGCCTAGGGTGCTCTGGAGCATGACTAGGAGCGATGCCGAGGATCTGCTAAGCGTGGCTTCGCTGATTCATCGCCGACTGGACGCGGCCGTGATGCCCGCGCGAGTATAGGAAAAGAAGTGGATCAGCATCCCGATGAAGTTGGTCGGCGGTCAGGTTCGCGTCATGTGAATAGGAAATAACTTTTGACAGGAGCGCTTCATGGCATTTGTGCCGCTCGTACTTTTTTTGGTTCTCATGGCGTGGTTTATCAGAAGGGCGTCTTCAGGCAGTACCAGCAAAAAATTTAGACGCCTAGGCGACTTGACAGGCAAGACGCGAACCGAAATTGTGAAAGCTGTGGGGCGCCCGACGTCTGTGTCGAGTGTGCCGAAGGGTACGTTACTCCAATGGCAGGCACGCGGCTACCACATCGCGATTCGTTTCGATGAGGACGGTGTTTTTGACGGCATAGCACATGAGTTTGGACGATAGAAAAAGCTCGGGCCAGGGGCCAACCGGTCGCTGGCATCAGTGGAGAGAGAATCTATGTCGAAGCAACGAAAGTTTACGGCCACGGTCAAGGAGCCTGCCAATCACGCCACGGCCACCGGGTATGGTTTTGCTATCCATCTCGAAGATTTGGATAGCAACCCGAGCTTTTCCGGCCATCGCTTGGCAATCGAATTGCAACCAGAAACGACCGCCGAGCAAGCTGACGAACTCGCGCGGCAATTGAACCGGCTCGGCGTGTCCGTCACGCTGAAGTAGGAGAGGCCGGTTCTGCCGGCGCACATTGAACGGAGTCAATCGCGGCTGAAGCGTCGGCGTAGAATGCATCAAATACAAGGGAGAAGAGAAATGAGCTTCGAAAGCTTGATGAGGGACCGCGTCTCAGTCCTGAAGGCTGATGGCAGCCGCACCGACGACTTGCCCGCAAATGTGACTAGCACGAAGATCTCCATCCATCGTAGCCAACCGCTAATCGAGCCGGGTGATTTGGTCCTGCGCAAGTCATCAAACGGTGCTGAGGAGACATATCGGGTCATCGACCCGAACTTTCGCGAAGCCTTCCACGGCATCCCCGCGCGATACGAGTTGAAAGTTCAAAAGCTCGGCCTTCCAGAAGCTCGGAGCGCTGTGCAGTCGATCACCTATAACGTAACGGGAAGCAATGCTCGTATCAACCATCATTCGATCGACAACTCGACAAACACGGTAGTTGGAAATTCTAGCGTCGGCGAGCAACTGGCAGCGCTTCGCGAAGCTGTGTGCTCCTTGCGCCTACCACCAGGAAAGCAACAGGAAGCCATCGAGATCGCGGACGCCGTCGGTGCGCAGTTCGCCGGGGGGGCTCCAAAGCGCTCGATCATATCTGCACTGCTGGTAGCGCTCCCCCAGGCCGCAAACGTTGCGACGATTGCAAGTGCAATCCTCGCATTTGCGCAGTAGGGCATCGACATCGTTTTGCTAGGTAAAGACGGTGCCCCGCGTGGAAGCTGATCGAACGCAGGTACTCACGCGAATAGAGGCGTTTCTGTCTGAATTACGTGACGTAAAGGAATAGAACAGTCATGGCAAAGGTCTTGTACGGTCTCGCAGCGTTTTGCTTAATCATTGGGGTGATTGACGTGTCAGGTGGCTCACCAGGCTCTCAAAGAGCATTGGAGGCCGGGATCTTGCTTTTGCTGACGCCAGTGCTTGGTATCGCCGGTTTTGCAGTATCTCGAGCATCGACCAAGAGTTGCGCGCATTGCGCGGAGCGCATACGAAAGCACGCCATCAAGTGCAAACACTGTGGCAGCAGGATCGCCTAACACCATGGAAAAGCAAGATGGATCCATCCGATGTTATTGAAGTATTGAAGGCTGCTGAGGCAGCAGGGTGTAGCTTCTACGTGAGTGTGCCAGCCTTGGGAGGCACGAGGACAGCCGCACTGACACCGGAGCAGGTGACTCGGTTCGGGTCGGACAAGCAAACAGTATTTGCGCAGGTCATGGGCCTCACCGTTCCTGAATACGTCGAGTGGTATGAATCGCAAGGTTCGGTGTATTGCTCAGCTCGGACACGGCAAGGGCGCCAATGTCGAAACTTCATTGCCGGCGGGACGGGCCTTGACCCGGAGCAATGGAAGTCCCTCCGAGGGGTGGGCGGCTATTGTTCGACTCACGGCGAATAGGAAAAGTACCTGGCGCGCGAGCGTCCCGCACCGGCCGGTAGCCGGCTCTTGAAACGGAAAACGCGTATGGACCTCGAACAATACACCCGAATGATTGCTGCGATTAATGCTCAGCTTGAGGCGATCGCAGATATTACCCATAGCCAGGCGTGGGCAGGTTGCGCAGATGAATCGAACCCTCATTTCGAAGCCCTCATGCTTCAGCACAAGCGCTTGACTGACTTGTCCGCCAAGCTGACCAATCAGGCTGCGCAAGCACTGGGCATCCGTTGATTGGGCAGTCGCTCCGTCACCTCGCGTACTACGGTAAGAAGGTCGGGAAAGTATATGTCGAACGTCCGAGAGGTTCCGGAGTCCGGTGACCAAATAGAAGCGCTTTGCACGGGAGCGCCCCGCGATCGGCACGTAAGCGATCGGATAGCCATAAGGGTGAAATTGTGATGTCTGTTAGTAGGTCCTCTGTATTCGTTGGTTTGCTGATCGGGCTGTTCATGTCCGCAGAAGCAGCCGAGGGACTTAGCGCGGGGGAGCTTTCCATCCGATGCACCAACGGCCAGGCCATTAAAGACGGGAAGGTGGCCAATCCGCTGGACTCGGCGCTCTGCACTATTACCCTTGCCGCTTACAGGGATGGCTACGTCAACGGTACGTTCAAGGGCGCAATGGCGCCATACCTGCACGATCCTGACGTGTCAGTTGGAGTCAACGGCGTAGCAGACCTTCGGCGCCGCATTGGTCCGGTCTTGGCCACGTCGCGCTGCGGGCTAGACGGAAAAGGCGATTCCCCGGTCAACCGGTTGCGCACCGCCTTCCAGGCTTATGTTTCTGAGCATCCCGATGTCAGCGGTCAGCACTACGGAACTGTCCTGCAGAATGTCATCGATGAGAAGCTGTGCAACAAGTAGGAAAAGAACATGAGACGCACTTTGGTCCATGGTGTGCCCACGGAGGTGTGAACGAACAATAGTGTTTGACACAAAACAATATACTTTGACACAAGACAATAGAGTTTGACACAGGCGTGGCGCTCGCTATACTGCGCGGTTTCGTTCCATCAGGCATGGTATGCGGGCGCGGCGCTTTAAGACACAGGGAGACATTGATCGATACGTTGCTCAGGGCTATGGGCAGGGTACGGGGGCAGACTACAAGCCGTGGCTGCGAGTACAGGACGTGCCATCGAGAGGTCGGTCGCGCAAGGTTCATGGTCTGAAGACGGGTCGAATACACCACGTCCTGTCCGATCTTGAATACGCGTATCTGCTGGCGCTGGAATTTTCCGAGCGGGTTGCCGACATTCGCGAGCAGTTTCCGCTGCTTCCAATTGCGCCGATCCAGGACTGCGCGCGGCGGCACAATATCCGCTATCCGCGATACGCAGGCACCCACGTACCTTACGTGATGACCACCGATTTCGTCGTCACGGTGAAAGCCGATGATGGGTCCCGTCGTGAGTTCGCCCGGACAGTCAAGTACGAAGACGAATTGTCGCCCGGACGCGGCCTCGCGCGCACTCTCGAAAAACTTGAGCTCGAACGTGCTTACTGGCTTGCGCGCGACATCGACTGGAAGATCGTCACCGAACGTCATGTCGCGCCGGCGCTCGCGAAGAATCTGATCTGGCTGTATGCCGGGGCGCAGGTCGAACACGCGTTACAGGACGGTGAATTGCAGGGCCGCTTTGCTGAATGTATCGATGAAGCCGGAAGCCATGACCGGACGCTTTCTGCATTGCTTCGAGCCGTCTGTTATCGACTGAATCTGGCATATCCCGATGCGGTCAGGCTGTTCAAGCATCTGGTCTGGCACAAGGTGATTGTCGTGGACCTTTCGACGCCGATGCTGTTGACGTCGCCGGCGCCAACGATCCGATTCCTGCCGGCAGATGCGCCTTCCGTGAAAAGAGCAGCGTAACATGAGCGATTCGCTTCCTGTCGTCAATTCCGTGATTGAGGCGGTGTCCGATGCGTTGCCTTTCGAAAGGCTGGCGCGCGTACTATGGATTGACGAACGTGCCTCATCGATGACCTTGATCACCGTCGCCGAAACGCCGCGGCGACCGTGGACGGTAGCGAGTCAGGAGGTCCGGGCGTGGTTGCAGCGGGGTGAAGTCTGGTGCAGCCAGTTGCGGCTGCCGGCATACATGCTACAGGTTGAGGAGGACATTCCGGACGCCGAGAAAGCAATCCGCGAGCGCAACTGGCAACGCATCGCCGGACTGGTCAATGCACAGATCGCTGGAGAGATTTTTCAGGCGCGCGCGATGGGCCCACTGATAGCGGCACATGCCAAGGCGACAGGGATGCAACGCAAGACGCTGTACCGGCTACTGTATCGCTACTGGATGTACGGGCAGATTCGCAATGCGCTTTTGCCGGACTATGAAAACGTCGGGGCCCCCGGTAAAGCGCGTGTGTTTGCCGGGGGAAAGCGTCCGGGTCGACCGCCGCGGCGACTGGCGTCAGCCGGAGAGCGAGTCGGCAAGATTCTCGGCGATGACGACAAGAGCTTCATCAGGATCGGTTATTCACTGTACAAGAACAATGCTGTTGGGACGGTGACCGACGCCTATCACCAGACGCTGCGGCGGTTCTATGTCGAAGAACACGTCGTGCCGGGCGCGACGACGGACGATCTGACGCTTAAGCCACTGGACCACTTGCCAACGTTGAGGCAGTTCGGCTATTGGGGCAGGAAGGCGTTCGATGACCTTACGGTGTTGCGATCGCGCGCCGGAGAACGCCGGTGGCAGAAGGACCATCGCGGGTTGGCCGGACGAGCCGGCGACGGCGTGTACGGACCCTGTCATCGCTTCGAAATCGATTCGACGATTGCAGACATCTATCTTGTCAGCCGCTATAACCGCAACTGGGTAATCGGACGTCCGGTTGTCTACGTCGTCGTCGACGTGTTCTCTACGATGATCGCAGGGATCTTCGTTGGACTGGAAGGCCCAAGCTGGAACGGCGCGCGCCATGCGCTGTTCAACGCGTTCTCCGACAAGACAGCGTTTTGCCGGATGTACGGCGTTGATACGACTTCATCCGCGTGGCCGTCCCATCATCTGCCGCAGGAACTCATGGCTGACCGGGCGGAGATGCTCGGGCAGGCGGCCGAAGGCATCGTGTCGGGGCTCAGTATCGATATTGCCATTGCCCCGCCATTTCGCCCGGACTGGAAGTCGATCGTCGAAAGCCGGTTCAGGCTGTTGAACAGGACCTCGCAGATCCATTGGATTCCCGGCGCGGTTAGGGAGCGCATTGCGGAGCGCGGGCAGCGCGACTACCGGCTCGATGCCACACTCGATCTGGCTGAATTCACGAGCATCATGATCCACAGCGTACTGCACTATAACCACCATAGCCGCCGGCCGGAACGACTCACTGCTGAGATGATTCGTGATGAACTCGAACCCTCGCCCATCAACCTGTGGCGCTGGGGTATGGAGAACGGCCTTGCGACGCCGAACATTCAGCCCGACGATCTCGTCTATCTGCACCTGCTGCCGCGAGAGACTGCATCAGTCCAGCGAGGTGGAATCCGCTTCAAGGGCATGTTCTACACATGTACGCATGCCATGCAGCAGAACTGGTTTGCGAAATCGCGCAAGGATGGCCGCAGACCGGTCACTGTGTGGTACGACCCCAACTCGACCGCCCATATCTGGATTCAGGACGAACAACGGAATTTCGTGCGTTGCGATTTGCTCGCCTCTGAGGCGCGGGTCGCGGAGCGCCGCCTCGAGGAGGTCGTGGACATGCTTGAAATGATCGGGACGCCGACAGCGGAGCATACCTACGCCGCGCTCAGCGACAGGATTCGTCTCGACGCGCACATTGAGGCGACGGTGGAACACGCCAAGCTCAATAAGGAAGAGGTCCGACCGATAACCCCAATTCCCGCCAGTCAACAGATCGGCAATATCAAGGCCAACCGCGCCTTTGAAAAACGTCTCGAACAGCAGCGGTCTGTCATCGCCGCCGCTCCGGCAGCCGGACCCGACGAGCGAGTTGACACACCGAAGCCGTCCTCGTCAAGTGTGGCGGAGGCATATGCTGGCGAACGAGGCGGTGAAGTATTGAGTCTGCTGGGGCGGTTGCGCCAGAAGGGCAGCAAGACATGACGTCGAGCGGAAATCTGATCGCCGCCGCCTATCGTGAATCGGCCGTTGCCCAGTATCAGGGTAATCCATTGATTGAAGCCCTCCCGCCAATCCGGACCGAGGCGGAGGCGGCGGCCGCAATGGCTCTATTTCCGGACGAGCCAGGCGATGAACGCGGTCTTTCGAAAGAAGTCAGATTGCACTGCATCGATCGGCTGTTGCAGTTGATCCAGCCGCTGCCGATTCACCTCGAACTCGAATCGGCCATCTCTTCGCTGATGCGCGGCGGCTATGTCGGCCGCAATCCGGTGATGCCTTCGACCTGGCGGCATGTGTACTCGCTGGCTGTCAATGGCGGCCCCGACAGCGGTTTCCGGTCGACCGCATCCACGTTGAGCGTGGTGGGTCTGAGCGGAATCGGCAAATCGACCGCCCTGGAATCCATTTTGCGGCTTTACCCGCAGGCAATCCGGCACCGGAGGTATCGCGGGAAGGAACTGATCCAGGTTCAGATTCCATGGCTCAAGGTCGAGTGTCCGTTCGACGGTTCGCTGTCCGGCTTGTGTCACGCGTTCTTCCGGGCATTGGACCGTGCAATTGGCGAAGACCGGTATGCGAGGCGCTACCGCTCTGTCAAGGGCATCGTGCAGCTCGTGCATCAGATCGAGCAGATCGCCAGCACGCACTTCGTCGGCGTTCTGATCATCGATGAACTGCAGCATTTGCGCGCCGCGAAAACGGGCGGGAAGGACAACATGCTGAACTTCTTCGTCAACCTGATCAACAGCATCGGCATCCCGGTCGTGTTCGTCGGCACGAACTCGATGATCGAACTGTTTGCCGATGTGATGCGCAACGCGCGACGAGCGACAGGGCTGGGGCTAAGCGATTTCAGGCAGCCGAAGGCCGATGATCCTGCATGGGCGCTGCTGGTCGAGGCGGCATGGCAGTATCAATGGGTGCGCCAGGTCGAGCCATTGACGTTGGAGATGCGCGCGGTACTGTATGACCTGACGCAGGGCGTGACGGATTTTCTGATCAAACTACTGGTGCTTGCCCAGCGACACGCGATCCATACCGGTGAAGAACGACTGACAGTCGGATTGCTGCGCACGATTGCTGATACGCGCATGCAGTTACTCAAGCCTGCGCTCGGTGCCCTGCGCAGCGGCGACGCGCAACGGATGGCGCAATTCGAAGACCTGCTTCCGGCCGACAGTCAGATCGCTGCGATGATGGGCACGCAAGACCGGCATGCAATGGTCTCGACCCGGCTATCCGTTCTTCACGCCTTGCGGCGGCCCGAAGCCAGTCACGTTACGGCATCGGAAAAAGACGTCGAGTCAGAGCCGTCCGCGGCGACCGGCGCGGGCGAGCCAGAACTCGTCGCGACGTCGGAAGCGAGCCGCCTTGCCGCGTGCGAAGATCCGCTTGCCGCGCTCCGGGAGGCGGGATGGGTGTCGTCTGACGTGTTGGAGTTTTCCGCCGTCTATGCCGCTTCATGATAGTCCTCCGGGACGTGTCCCAGCGTTGGGCGCGTCGTGCCGTTTGAGCAGCCGCCGCCTGGAGCGACGATAGGGCTGCTCGACCTCCAGTGTTTGATATTGCATGCCGAGTCTTCTGTTTTTCGCCCCCTCGCTACCTGACGAGACAATTCAGTCGCGCGTCGCGCGGCATCACGTCCTGTCCGGGAACCGAACCGAGGCGGACACGTTTCTCGATCTGTTCGACAGCGCGCCGTTTGCGCTGGAGCAGATCGTTCCGCCCGGGCTGGCACGGCTCGCCGCTCGCCTGTCAGACGACTCAGAGGCGGCACTCAGGATGCTTCTCATGCAGAACACCTTGCTTCCACTCTTTGCCCCCTTTCTTGGCGAGGGCAGTGATGCGCAGAGTGGTTCGCTCACTGCAGAGGCGGCATTGAGCCGGTTGCCACGCCGCGTTGTCGGAATGCACGGCGAAGCACAGTTATGCACAGCCTGCGTGGTGGAAGACGTCCGCGACCATGGGATGGCGTATTGGCGCCGCGCGCACCATGTCCCCGGCGTTAGCGTGTGCTGGAAACATCGGCTGACTCTCCTATCGAGTTGCCCGGGTTGCCGCAGACCATTTCAATTTCACAATCGATTGTTGCGGCAACCCTGGCACGCATGCCCGTGCGGGTGGCAGGCCGTTGCGTGGGAAAAGTCGGGCCCATTGGCCGAAACGGTCGCGCTCGATTATGCACTCTTCGCGCACGATCTTCTCGAGCGGCCGCTCGATCGAACGACCTCTGAATGTCTGAGGGCAACATACAGGTATCGCATCCGCGAACTGGGTTTCGCCTACGGTACGGGGCTCCGTATACGGGATTTTCAGGCCCATCTGATCGAAGAATTGGGCGACGCGTTTCTTGCCTCGGTTGATCCCGCATATGCTGCGCGAAGGATGCGCTTCTGGTTGCGTTTCTCGCCGCAAGGTGGCGCTGCGGCGTGGGACATGCCCATTACGCGGCACCTGCTGCTGTCACTGTTCCTGTTCAAGACCCGCGACCGGTTTGCGTTGAGTCTGCAACGTATCGAGGCGGACGCCCCCCTACCAGTCCGGCGCACAAGATCCGCGGCTGATAGTCCTGATTTGTCCGCTGAGACGGGTGCGTCAATGCTCAGGGCTGTCCATCGAAGCCGGATTCAGGCCGAGCTCGCCCGTCATCCGGCCATCACCATTGAAGACCTCTGGCGCAAGGCGCATCGTGCCACGGCATGGCTGTACGACCACGACCGGGCGTGGCTCTCCAGAGCGGTGTCGCTACCATTGGAGGTGGCGACGCCGCCGGCGGACGTCGCGACGGCGGTTTCGCCGGACGACGCAATTTTCGCGGCAAAGGTTGATGCAGTTGCGGCCGACGTCTTCGCCGCGGGAGGAAAGCCTAAACAGGTGACAAAGAGTCGACTATTTGAGGGTCTTCCTCGGCGCCTCACGGACATTGCCCCGCATCGAGCGCGTTACCCCATTACACTGGCACGCATAGCGGATAACCGCGAATCCACGTGGCACTTCCGGGCGCGCCGAACGTGGTGGGCATATGGCGTGCTCGGAACGCGTGGCGAGCCGCTATCTGTCAACAACGCGGCCGTTCTGTCGGGCGTAGGGTACGAAGCAGTCCGGGCGATCGTCGAACATTGTGGATGGGCGCCGCTGTTGCAGCGTGCGGCTCAGCTCGATGTGATGGTGCAGTTGGCCGCAGCCGGCATTTCGCGCCAGTGGGATGGCCCACCAGAATTGCACGGACGCGCAGTCGGGGGGAGAGGCTATCAGCGCGGGCGTCTTGCCGTTTTCAACATTCACGATTGACGGGCTGCAAGCGGCCAGTTTGCGACGTCCAGCGACGCCATATGGAAGTCCGCTTTCCCTCCCAAAACAGCCATCGGGTCAGCGGCCTGGTGATGAACGCTTGCGACTGATCCGAGCAGATCGCCGGCAATGTACAGAAGCTGTCGAGTTTCCGTCGTGTTGTGCATGATTCAGACCACGTCTATCGGCTAGCCCCCCTCTAAATCCGGGTTGACTCGTTTGCCTCCAAACGCGAATGTCTTGGCTAAACCTGTCCCCTAGAGAGCGCGAATGCGGCTGCAATCTGTTTCGATCCGAAATTTCCGATGCTAGGTCGAGATCCACGTCACGAAGCCCAAAGAGGACAGCAAGCGCATCTGGGACCAGATCGAACCGCATCTGCCTCTCTTCGCGCTGTTTCAGAGCGATCGCAGCAGCCGGGATTCGGATGGCGAGGTGCAGAATCCAATGAAAGCCGCTGTCGCCGCTGCGATCGCGGAAGTGCAGGACGACATCGAACGCATTCAGTTGAAGGTGCGTGAAAAAGCTGAACAAATCGCCAGAACCACACACGAAGCACTGAGGACCATCGATCCGAATCTTGCCAGGGAACTGACACCTCAATTTGCACCGCCGACGGCATCCAAATGGACCGGCCTCTTCTCCGTAAGTCTCGATACTGATGACGGCATTGCGCTGAACAAGCGTGGCAGCGGGGTTCGCCGCCTCATTTTGGTTAGCTTCTTCAAAGCCGAGGCAGTACGCAGACTGCGCAGTGGCACCACTCGCAATATCATTTATGCGATCGAGGAGCCTGAGACGGCCCAGCGACCCAACAACCAGCGCATTCTCATCGAGTCGTTCAAGGCCCTAGCAAGTGAACCGGGGTGCGAGATCATTCTCACCACCCATAGCCCAGGTTTTGCTTCCGAACTGCCCACGGAAAGTATCCGTTTCGTGACGCGCAACGACGGTTTGAATCCGCGGATCCAGGCAGGTGCGGACGTCTTTGGCAACGTCGCAGAGACGCTCGGTGTCGTCCCACGCGGTTCCAGCGGACCACCGAAGGACGATCGGACAGATCGGACCGACCACATCACGGAAACGGGTCTGCCTGATAGAGTACGTGGGACGATTCCGAGTAGTCTCGACTCGGGTGCGAAACCGCCCTGCGGAAAAGCGCGCCCAGCTAGCCCTACTTTCGCATGGTCGGTGTTGTTCCGCGGCGGCGCCGAGTCGGAATGCCGCGTAGATACTGGATTTCGCTTGATTCTCTGGTTCGGAGATGCTACATGAAAGAACATGCACATCTTCGAACGAGAAGTCAACGGGCATCGCTACCGTATTGCCGCGCAGTCGGTGTGGGACGCGGAGCGGGGCCGTTCCGTCGCGCGCCAAGTCGTGCTGGGACCGGCCGAGCCGCCGCGAGTTGCTGATCTGAGCGCGACCCAGACGGTGGGCACGCGCGGGGTCGGCGACGTCGGAGCCTTGATCTGGGTGGCCGAGCAGCTGGACTTGGTCGGGCAGATTGATCGCGCGTGCGTAGGGGTTGGCGCCAAGGATGGCCCGTCGGTGGGTGAGTTGGCGGTGGCTGTGGCGATTCAGCGTGCGTGTGCGCCGGGACCCAAGTGCGAGCTGGGTGATTTTCTGGACGCGAGTTTGCCGCGGCTGTCGTGTTTGCCGGGGTCCGCGTTCACCGGTCAGGCCTTTCATCGCGTCGCGCAGCAGGTGACCGATGAGCAGTTGGAGCAGGCTCAGGTGGCCATCGCGAAGGCCGCGGTGGCCCGCTTCGAGCTGTCCGCCGACGTGCTCGCGTTCGATACGACCAACTTCGATACCCACATCGACACGCAGACGCCCGGCGAACTGGCCCGGCGAGGTCACGCCAAGAGCAAGAGAAGCGACCTGCGTGTCGTCGGGCTTGGCGTCCTGGTCAGCGAGACGGGGCATGTGCCGTTGTTGTATCGGGCGTATCCCGGCAACGGCTCGGACCAGGCCGTGCTCGCGGCCTGCCTGGGTGGATTGGCGCAGTTGCACGAGGCACTCGACAGTGGTGAGGGCCGCGAGCGGCCGGCGCAGCGCACGGTGGTACGAGACGGCGGGTTCTGGAGCCCGCAACTGGAACTCGATCTCGATGCCGCCGGCTACCACAGCCTCATCTCGTTGCCACTGGGGCACAAGGCCGCAGAGGAGGCGCTGCAGATGGCGGCGCAGCGCGGCGCGATGAAGCCGCTGTCGGGAAAGCTCAGCGACGTGCGGGCGGCGCGAGTTCGGACCACGGTCGGCGAGTTGGACCGCACGCTCGTCGTGGTGGAGAGCCAGGAGTTGCTGGCGGGCCAGAAACGCGGGATCGCGGTGGCGCTGCGCAAAGCGAAGGTGGAACTGAACACGCTGGAGGGGTTGATCGAAAAGGGCCGCATCACGCGCAGCCGGCTGGAGCTGCGGGTCAAGAAGGCGCTCGCTCGGGAACACCTGTCGAGCTTCGTCGCGACCACCATCGCCGGCAGCGAAGCGGTACCGACCTTGCATTGGCACGTCGATGCCACGTTGCGCCGCGAACTGGAGAGAACGCGGCTGGGCAGGCGGGTGCTGTGTACGGATCGGCACAACTGGAGCACCGGGCGAATCGTTTCCGCCTTCCGAGGACAGTGGAACGTCGAGGAGCTGTTCCGCAGGGCGAAGAAAGGCGGCGTGGTTCCCTGGGGACCGTCACACCAGTGGGCCGATGGATCGTTGCGTCTGCATACCTTCGCGACGGTGCTTGGCCTGATGCTCGTGAGCTTGGCGCGGATGGCGCTGAGGACCGACGCATCGGCGCGCCGGATGATGGAAGGACTGGCCGAGATCAAGGTGACGCTGGTGAAGACGAAGACCGGGGCAGCGGGACGACGGCCAACGGCGATGCTGGCACCGGACCTCACGTCCGAGCAGCGCCGCGCCGTGAAGGTCTTCGAGTTGCAGAGGTGGGCACCACCATTATTTCATGTATGACATCCGAGCCCATTCAGTCATGATTCACGGGCCAAGAGCCGCCGATCCAGCCTTGCTTTGCGAAAGTAGGGCTAGCGCCTGGTCAAGGCAGCCTTGATTGCGTGTCCTCGACTGGCACAATGTCCGTTGTCTCGACGCGTTGGGTCCGGTCGCTCTGACGTACGTCTGTACGCAGAACAAAATCCTCGCTCGGACAATACCAATCAGTGATCTGGCTGATCGCTGACCTGGCCGTACCAACTTCACCCAGGAACTCCATGGACCCGAGCGACGTACGCTTCTCGTAGGTAATTGGAAAGCACGCCTTGGGACCAAATGCGGTTTCGATCAACTCGCTTCGTCCTACTCGGCGCGGGCCAATTGAGACCGTGGCCGCTGGCGCATGGAGTTCGGCAAACTCCACGCCTGAGTCGCGAGCGTAGATCTTGAGCGAAACGCTGGACCTGATTTCCGCGCCGTCGAGCAACAAGCCTTCATGGAACTGGACACCCGCATAGCTGACAATCCCACTCGCTATGGACTCTGAGGTTCCGTAGGCACGGGCATAGTACCCCGACGCGTTGATTTCCCCGCGCGTTTGAATCTGAACCGCCGGAGAGGCGCCAAGGGGGGAAACGGCTACCCAGTTTCGCTGGTCTGTAAGGATCGGCGGCTCCAGCATTGCGGCTAGCGCGGTCTTCGAATGAATTTCGATGAGCGCGGCGCATCCTGATGGATCGCTGGTCTGTGGATGCTGGACGGTGGTGATGGACATGGGCATCTCACCGTCTGCCTCCATCTGGACTCTTGCCCCGGCGCGAGACCACATCTTTCCGCGGCAGTTCTCCATGGCTTGCGCCGGGTCAACCTTGGCCGTAGATGAGACGGCCAATTTTTCGGGCGAAACACAGGCAGCCTGCGCAACAATGAAGCCAACTGCTACCAATGCCCGCATCTCGGCCTTCCGATCAGCATTCATGCGCGCACCCTTTCCTGCCTGGGGATGCAGTATCTAGCGCGGCAGCGCCCATCGCGCAGCGGAGGTCGGAGCGAGAGTCAATGCGCTGGCGCGTTAGTGGATTTCATTTGGATTTCGCTCCATCAGTGTAAGGGTCCGGCTTGCCGGTACGCGCACCATCGGTATAGGGGTCAGGTTTGCCTGACTTTGCTCCGCTGGTGTATGGATCAACCTTGGATCCTTCCTTATTCAGGTCTTCCTTAGTCGACTTCTTCGCGCCTTCGGTATACGGGTCAAACTTGCCGGATTTCGCCCCCTGCGTGTAGGGGTCCACATTTCGCGCACCATCTGTATAGGGATCCGGCTTCTTCGTTCCCTGCGCCATGGCGACGCCTGCCACCAAGGTAAGCACGGTAAAAGACAAGTAAGCGTGTTTCATAGTTGTACTCCCTTCTTGAAATTTTTCCCTGTCAGTAACCTACTGCAGGTAACTTATGATGGCACTGCGATGCGCCATGTCAAGGAATGACTGCTGCCAGACAGGATGGCTTTGTGTATCACGGCCATCACTTGGCATGAGCTGTTAGGTCAATCCCCTTGACTTCGATTTCCGCAGGGAATATGTGGTTTTTCGCTCGCTTCAGAAATTTTCACCAGACCCCTTTTTTGGACCTGCCCGGCGGCATGGCATGGAGGGCGCGATTAAGTTGCCGGATGCTGAGGGGCTCGATGGGATTGAGGCCCGGGAACAGCCAGCCTCGGTCGACCATCTTGCCCTTGGCGTGGGCGACGCGCCCCCAGACGCGCAGTCGTTCGAGCAGCGCCGGCGAGAGCGTGGTGTAGCGGTCCTTGCGGCCCGAGGCTCCCCGCATTCAGTACCGGTCAGAAGTGGAAGAAGCCGGCTTCTCGGGCCGGGCCGATTCGGCCCGGATGGCGCGACGCTCAATGCAGCCGCGTCCCGGCAGCCAGCAAGCGTTCCAGCCCCTGGGCCAGCGTCACGCCTAGCGCGCGTCCCCAGCCGTGGATGGCGAGCACGTGCCGACGGTAGAAGGCGTGGTGTAGCAGGGCGGCGAACCTGCCCTCGACATGCCAGCCACTGTCCTTGCCCGGTGCCGCCAGGTTGGCGATGGCGCTGCTTCCAGCCAAGGAGACCAGCGAGCCATAGTCGCGATAGCGGAACCCCGCCGTGTGCTTGCCGGCCAAGCGCCGTGGTAACGCCTGCGAAAGATACAGCGCTTGCTGATACGCAACCTGCGCACGCGTAGGGAGCTCGGCATCTAGCTCCTGGGGCCGGCAACTGGCGCAGTCGCCGATCGCGTAGACATGCTCGTCCTCGACGCTCTGCAGGTTGGGCAGCACGCGGATCTGCCCTTTGGCATTGACTGGCAGCCCAAAGCTGGCCAGCATGCTCGGCGCGGCTATGCCGGCCGCCCACACCACCACGTCCGCCTGCATCGGCGGCTGGCCGGCGATGGTCAGACCGCTTCCGCTCACGGAGGTCACGCGGGCGCTGCAATCGACGCGGATGTTCAGCCGCGCGAGCTGCTCGCCGACGCGATCCGCGATCCGGGTTCCCAGACCGGGGAGAACTGCGGAGGAGGCCTCGATCAGGCAAATGTCCACACCGGTCATCGGGTCAAGTCGATGGACGCCATAGCGATTAAGCACGTTGGAGGTGCGGCGCAACTGCGCAGCGAGCTGCACGCCGGTCGCGCCCGCTCCGACAATGGCTACGCGGACCGTTTCCGTGGGCGCGTGCGGCTGGGCATCGGTCTGCGCGGTCCTGCGGCGCAAGGCGGTGAACACACGGTCGCGCACCTGCTCCGCGCTGCTCACACTGTCCAGCGTCAGGGCGTGTTCACGCGCGCCGGGCACACCGAAATACTGCGTCACGCCGCCTACAGCCAGCACCAGCTTGTCGTAGCCGATGGACTGGATCTGTCCGTCCTCGCCATGGCCTGTGCCAATAGGTGCCACAGAGATGGTTCGGTTGATGCGATCCACCGCCTGCAGGTCGCCCTGCACGTAGCGGAACCCGTGGCGCTCGGCCTGCAGCGCGAAAGGCGTATGGTGCACCACGGGCTCGAGCCTGCCCGCGGCCACTTCATGCAGCAGAGGCTTCCACAGGTGCGTGGGGCTGCGGTCGACCAGCACGATCTCGGCGTGCCCTCGCTTGCCTAGCCGCCTGGCGAGACGGGTGGCTAGCTGCAGTCCGGCGGCGCCGCCGCCCACGATCACAATGGCTCTCATGCGAACCTCCGGGGTTGTTGTCTTGTTGCAGCGTGCGCATCGGGTTGCCGCTGGCCGGTCACGCTGCATTCCAGCGCGTGAAAGTCTGGCCAGACGGCATCAGGGGAGCCGCACAGCACGGTCGATCCGCCTGTCTGGCGCGGCGCATCGTCATAGGCTGGCCGAACAGCGGCGGTGTGCATGCCGACGGCTTGGGCGGCGCGCAGGCTGCTCTGCGTGGCCCCGACCAGCAAAGCGCGGTGCGCCGGCACATTGGCAGTGTGCAGGATCAGCCGGTAGAGCTCGATCTCGGTTTCCCGGGGTAACAGCGCATCCGCCGTGGCGATGACCGCAAAGCGATCCATCCAGTTAGGCCCGATGGCGCCATCGAGCAGGACGCGCAGCTTGCGCGAAGAGATAGGCGCGGCAAGCGCCAGCCGCACGCCATCCAGCTCCGCGCTTCGCATGAGCTGCAATGCCTGGCTGCGGATTTCCATTGACTGGCCGGCGCGCGCTTCGGTGCAGGCATCCTCATGCCAGCGGATTAGGGGGGCGCGATCTCGCGATGCTGCGCAAGCGCCGGCCTTGCGCGATTCGTCCGCGCGGATGAGTACGTCGTCCAGGGTGAGCACCAGCAATTCCAGCGACATTTTCGGTCTCCATTTGCACTGCATTTCAATACGCGGACGCGATTGCGTTGCCGGTCAGGGCACCATGAGGTAGCCGCTTCATATTGAAAACTCATTAATTTGTTGCCGTCGATGCTGGCGGCCTTCACGGTAGACCAACCCGGACGTCAAGATCAGGCTCCACGTGGGTAACAGCGAGGAGATCGTACAGATGCGGCATTTGATGTTTCCTGCTTGCCCGGTCATGAGGCGGGACGTCGCAGGAAATTGCTGCCGGAAAGTTCAGAGCGCGGGACTGGATGGACGTGTATTGAGGCTTGCAGATTTGTAGACGGCACTGAATAGCCACCGTCATTCCCGGGAAAGCGGAAATCCAGCTTCTTTGAACGTAACTGGATCACCACTTTTCATGGTGACGACTATTACCGTTGTCCTGAAACTGCCAAGCGTCAATAGGAATGTCCGCAGCCTTGTGTCATCGCTCTCCACGCAGATGACGCACGCCAATCAGCAAGACGACAGCGGACGCGACACTGGCGAGTGGCAATAGTTGCAAAGCGGACGCCAGACCCAGTCGGTCGGCCAATGCTCCCGTCACAAAGGAACCTGGCGCCAGCCCAAGAATGTTGTAGGCTAAGGCAAGCGTTGCCATGGCGGTACTGTGAATCGCCTTGGGCGTCAGATTCGCAACCATCGCGCCGGTCGGGCCAATAATGCCAGCGCTGAAGAACATCGCCGATGCGATGAGCGTAAGTTGAGCGGAACCGGCAGGCAACTGAAATGCCGCGAACAGCAATGCTCCGCAGGCCAGGTTATAGCTGATCGCCAAGAGGATTTTCCGTCGTGGCGAACCACGTCCCAGGCGATCGGACAGTGCGCCGCACAAGGGCATGCCACATGCGCCGCAAAGGACAAAGACCGCGGCGACGCCGCCCGCCCGGCTCAGTGGCATGTCATAGACGCGATTCAGGAAGCTCGGCAGCCAGGCAAGCAGGCCACCATTGATGAATAGCTGCAGCCCGCTGCCGATATAGACGCAGATCAACACCGGGGAGGAGAACAGGTCCCTCAGCACATGCCTGACGCGGACGGTGGCTAGCGATTCGGTTTGTCCACTGCCGGTTGATTGACCTTGCTCCCCTTCGATCCGCGACGACTTGGCCACGATCATATAGAGCAGGGTCAGCACGATGCCAAAGATCGCCATGCCAACGAACGCACTCCGCCAGCCGAACTGGCTTGCCAGTGAACCGCCGAGCCCGATCCCCATTACCGAGCCGACCATGCTGCCGGCCATAAATGCACCAGCTACCGTGGAGGTGTACCGGGGCGGAAACATGCTGATGAGGATGGCCACGCCAACGCTGGCGTAAGCGGCTTCGCCGACACCGACCAGAAAGCGCGCTGATAGCAACGTGTAATAGTTGGGCGACAAGCCGCAGAGCAAGGTCGCGATGCTCCAGATCGCCGCCATGGTGGTCACGCTGCGTACACGACCCCATCGGTCGGCCGCAAGCGAGAGTGGGAACGCCAGGATGCCAACAGCCAGCGAGACAATGCCGCTGAGCGCCCCGAGCTGAGTGTCGGACAGACCCCACTCCGCCTTTATTTGCGGAAAGACGGCGTTGAGCACCTGCCGCGACATATAGTCGGACAAAAGCAGTCCGAATGTCAGCGCAAAAATGACCCATGCATAGCCGCGAATGGATCGCGGCTGCGCACCGTCAGAGCATGCAGTTTCTTGAATAGTCAGTGCCACAGTTTTGTCTCCAATCTTTGCTGCTGCTAATATCATCAGTGCGCAGCTTTCTCTTTGCTTCTGGTGTCCGCGGCGGCGAACGCCTGGCTCTACCATAGCCGCTAGATTCACCCTACGCGGGCTCTCAGGGAAAGTGAAACTTGCCCTCTGCTCAAGCCGCCATGTCGCTGGACGTCCGGTCCGAACGTCGCAGCCGAACCACGTGGACGCTAACCCCCGAACTGCCCGAGAAATTCCAGCAGCAATTCGTTGACTTGATCAACGCGTTCTTCTGCCGCGGCATGGCCCACGCCGGGGAGCATCACCTTCTTCTGCAGTCCGGGTAGGTAGGCCTCGAGGCGATCGTAGAGACCGCGGATTTCGACCGGTTCGAGGGAAGGATCGGCAGCGCCACCGATGAACAGGCTAGGCTGGCGCACCACCGCGCCGTCCAGGAACGCCGTGATTTCCCAGTTCCGGTCGCGGCAGCGGTAGTAGTTCAGGGCACCGGTAAAGCCTGTGCGCGTGTATTCATCGACGTAGTAGTCGATTGCCCGTGCGCTCAACCACGACGGGAACTCCTTCGGCTCAGTGAAGGCGTTGAGAATGGGCTCACCGGGTTCGACGAACAGGCGCCAGCGTTCGGCGCCGACGGCGCTGCCGGAAACCGAGTAGAAGATGCTGCGCAAGGTCTTGCCCGGATCGCAGGCCAACTCGCGATCCGGCTTGCCGATCTGTTGGAAGTACAGGTGGTGATACACCCTGCCTTTTGCCATTTCCCGCAAGCCGACGGTCGGTCTGACCTTGCCGCGCGGTGGCACCGGCGTATTCAGCATCACGAGGCCGCGGAACAGGTCGGGCCGCAGCATGGCCGCCGCCTGAGCCACCCATGCGCCCAGGTCGTGTCCGATGATCACCGCGGACGTTTCACCCAGGGCCGCCATCAAGCCAACCATGTCGCCGACTGCCTGACTCATGTCGTAGGCTTCAATGGCATCTGGCCGATCGGTTTGCCCAAATCCCCGTTGATCGGGGACGACGACCCGAAAGCCGGCCGCGGCCAACGCCGGGATCTGACGCCGCCACATGTACCACAGGTAGGGAAAGCCATGCAGCAGAATGACGAGGGGGCCCCGCCCCTCGTCGATGTAATGCATGCGTATGCCGTTGACGTCGGCAAAGCAGTGGTTAAATGCTTCGGGGTCGTCGGCGTCCACTTGCCTGAATGCGGCCTCCGTCCGTCCGATGTGCGTTACAGCGCTTGCGTCCATTGTCTACCTCCATCTTTTCAAGATCTCGGCCTCTAAGGTAGTCCTGATAGGCTGATCTGCGCTAACCTTGTCAGGACATAACCTTGTGAAATTGGGACAGGTACATGAATACCCTGACGCGAAGTGCCAGCCTTACCGACTATGAGCACGTGGCGCGCTCCGTGGGGCTTGATCCCTTTCGTATGCTGCGCATGGCCAAGCTGCCGGCCAAGGTCCTCGACGATCCGAATGTGATGATTAGTGCCGATTCGGTGGGATGGCTGCTGGAGGAGTCGGCCCGGCTGTCTGGCCAGGAGGCCTTCGGACTGTTGCTCGCGGAAACGAGAAGCCTGGCCAACCTGGGCATGCTGGCGCTGGCGATCCGCGAAGAGCCAACGCTGCGCGCAGCCATGCAGTCTTGCGTCCGCTATATGCGACTGCACAACGCCGGCGTGCAATTGCGGCTTGACGACGCAGGCGACGTCGTTCGGCTGCATGTGGGCGTGAATATGCAGGGTCATGGTGCCTGGCGCCAGGCTATCGAAATGTCGACCGGTATTGCATTGCGGATGTTTCGCATGCTGACCCGCAATACCTTCCGGCCGGCAAGGATCAGTTTCACCCACGAGCGGCCCGCCAGCCTTGCAGTGCACCGGCGCGTGCTGGGCACGGCGATCGAGTTTTCCCAGGAATGCAATGCCATCGTCTGCTGCGGGCGCGATCTGGATCTGCCCATCCCTGCAGCAGACCCGACGCTGAATCGCGAGGTGAAGCGATGGCTGGACGTGCAGTTGGCCAGCCTGCGCGACGAGCCGGTGCAGCGGGCGCGCCAGATCGTCAGGATGCTGCTGCCAAGCGGACTGTGTTCCGTCGATCGGGTTGCCCAGCATCTTGGCATGCATCGACGCACCCTGAACCGGCATCTCGCAGCGGAGGGTGAAAGTGTCGCAACGATCATCAATGCGGTACGCGCTGAACTCGCCAAGGAGTATCTGGCCAACAGCAAGCGCAAGCTGTATGAAGTTGCCGAACTTCTCGGCTTTGCCTCTGCCAGTGATTTTTCGCGCTGGTTCCGCGGCCAGTTTGGCAAGACACCCTCGGAGTGGACCGCCCACTACCGGCCGAGCAAGGCGGCAGCCGGACCGCTCTCACATAAGTAAGCAGGCAGCTTCGGGGCCGGCTCGCGCGCCCCTGCGTCATCCGGCCGGCCGCACTGCCTGAACCAGCCGCGCCCTACACGTTCCTGGCGTTCCCCACCCGATGCCACGATCGCCGGCATTGTCGCCCTGACTGCACGAGAGCGTTGTCGCTACCCGCTTCCAGCTAAGCGGTTCGGCCTCGTGTCCCAATTTGCCTAGAAATTGTCCTGCAATGCCTATGGCGTTGCGGCCGTATTCTCTATTATGAATCCCGTGGCAGCGACGAAACGATGCCCCTGCCCTGTTGACAGGGGCCAGCTACATCTGCCGGACGCGCATACGCACGCCGCCGCACAAGCACAGACTGGAGACAACATTCAATGACAGCAAGCGCCGTAACTCAAGACACGACTTCAAACGCCAAGCCCATGGCACCGGCCATTATCCGGCCATCGGTGCGGCGGCATTCCATCAAGGTGGAGCTTTGCACGCCTGCCATCGGCGCCGATCTCAGCAATATCAGCCTGGCGGATGCCGCGCTGGATCCTGACGCCATTGCCGAAATCCGGGCGCTATGGCTCAAGCATAAAGTCCTGTTCTTTCGGGATCAGAACATCTCGCCGATGGAGCAACAGAACTTCGCCGCACAATTCGGCGAACTGGAAGCCCATCCCTTCGCTCCGAGCCATCCGGAGGCGGACAAGCTGCTGATGCTGTACCGCAATCTCGACCCGAGCAAGCCCAAGGGCTTCGTCGAAAAGGCCAGCCGCGAAAACGCCTGGCATGCCGATCTCACCTACAAGAAGGTGCCGGCCCGCGGCGCGGTGTTGCGCTGCGAACTTGGTCCGGACACCGGCGGCGACACCATGTGGTCCAACATGGCGATGGCCTATGCAAAACTGCCCGACACCATCAAGCAACGGATCGCTGGCCTGTACGCCAAGCACAGTGCCGAGCACAGCTTTGGCGCCCAGATGCCGATCGAAGAACGTCTCGCGATGGCCGCGAAGAGCCCCGCCGTCGAGCACCCGGTGGTGCTCACCCATCCTGAGACGGGCGAAAAGGTGTTGTTCGTCAACTCGTTGCTCACGACCCATTTCTCGAATTTCCTCAACTTCGAGGACATCCGCTACGGCCAGGACTTCATGCCGGAAGCTCATCATCTGATGAACTATCTGACCTCTCAGGCCGCGATTCCGGAATACCAGGTACGTCTGAAGTGGAGAACCAACACGGTTGCCATGTGGGACAACCTGCAGGTTCAGCACTACGCAGTGGCGGACTACGGCAATGCGCCAAGAAAGATGCTGCGCGCCACCCTCGCGGGCACCCCGCTGGCCTGAGCCGAGCGGTTCCCTCTGGTGAATTCAGGGCATCCGCCCATCAGAGACGGGCAGCCCTGTCAGTTCACCAAGTTTTGACCTCAAGACCATAAGCAAACCAATGGAGACAACTATGCTCTACGAACACGTCGACACCGCAGTCATCGATGGCGAATCGCTGCCGTGGGTACCTTTTACCCCGTATGCAGAAAACGTCCTGATGAAGTATTTCAAGCTTGACCCGATCCGGGGTGAAATCATCGTACTGATGAAGGCGCCGCTCGACATGCAATTGCCCAGGCACCACCACACCGGTACGGTCATGGTCTACACAATCGAAGGCAAGTGGAAATACAAGGAGCACGACTGGGTCGCCGGGCCCGGCAGCGTCGTGTACGAGACCGCCGCCTCCACCCACACGCCTGAAGTCGTCACGGAAGGCGGAGACGGATATATGGTCGTACTGGTGCAGATGACCGGCGATCTCGCGTTCCTCGACGAGAACAACAACATCGTCGCCCTCGAAAACTGGAAGACCGCGCTGCAGCGCTATCTTGCCTATTGCGAGCAGCATGACATCAAGCCGAAGGACCTCACGGCCTTCAACTGATCTGGATTTCACGGGGACGCCCGAAATCCCCTCGGGTCCCCGTGTCATTCCGTGCGTCGCCCGCAAGGCGCAACAGACGGTCCGGCGATAGACTCCGACACCACGCCGAGTCATCGCTGTACATAGGCGCCGATAGGATGGCTGCGTGCACCGAGCACGCAGCTCATTCCGCATCGCGATCTCTCCCGCCGCCAGAGCCGTCACCTGTCGCAAAGACCCAGGAGAGGGGAAACACGCACACGGTCTCGGTTCGCGCCTTGAAGCGGAACCCGACAGAGGGGTACGGCCATCTGCTCGCTCCCCGATCGCAGACATTACGAACGGAACGATGCCATGAATGGCTTGATGATGCAAAAGCAGTTGTTGATCTCCTCACTCATTGTGCATGCCGACCGCCATCACGGCGATACGGAGATCGTGTCCCGGCGGGTGGAGGGCGATATCCATCGCTACACCTTCCGTGACTGCCACCGTCGCGCGCGCCAGATGGCCAGCGCGCTGACCAGCCTCGGTGTCAAGCCCTCCGATCGGATCGGCACGCTGGCATGGAATGGCTATCGCCACCTGGAGTTGTACTACGGCGTCTCCGGCATGGGTGCCATTCTGCATACCATCAACCCTCGCCTGCATGAAGACCAGGTCGCCTACATCGCGAATCACGCCGAAGACCAGTACATCTTTTTCGACCTGACCTTCCTGCCGCTGATCAAGGCCGTCGCCGGCCGCTGCGAGACGGTCAAGGCGTTCGTCGCCATGACCGATCGCGCCCACATGCCGAAGGACGCCGGCATTGACAATCTGCTGTGCTATGAAGATTTGGTCCAGCAGGGCTCGTCCGACTACGCTTGGCCGATCCTCGACGAGGACGCCGCCAGTACGCTCTGCTACACCTCTGGCACGACGGGCAACCCGAAAGGGGCCCTGTACAGCCATCGCTCATCGCTGCTGCACACCTATGCGGCCGCGCTGCCTGATGCGCTGAACTGTTCGGCGCGCGACGTGATCCTGCCAGTTGTGCCGATGTTCCATGTCAATGCCTGGGGACTTCCGTACATCGCGTGCATGGTCGGCGCCAAACTTGTATTCCCCGGACCGGCCTTGGACGGCAAGTCGCTATATGAACTGCTCGAAGCCGAGCAGGTTACGCTCTCCGCCGGCGTTCCGACTGTCTGGCAAGGCCTGCTTGGCCATCTTGAGGAAACAGGCCAGCAATTCTCGAGCATGAGACGCACCATCATTGGTGGTGCGGCCTGTACTCCGGCCATGTTGCGCAAGTTCCAGGAAACCTACGGCGTAGCGGTATTGCACGCCTGGGGGATGACTGAACTGAGCCCGATCGGAACCGTCGGCAGCATGAAGGCCAAGCACTTTGAGATGTCCCAGGAGAAGCGTTATGCCGTGCAATCCAAGCAAGGCCGTGCAGTGTTTGGCGTCGACATGAAGATCGTTGGCGCTGACGGCATGGAGTTGCCCTGGGACGGCGCGACTTCCGGTGACTTGTGGGTGCGTGGGCCATGGGTGGTGCGCGACTACTTCAGGAACGAGGGGGACGGTCCGCTGCAGGTGGATCACGAAGGGCAGGCATGGTTCCCGACCGGCGATGTGGCGACCATCGATGCCGATGGCTTCATGCAAATCACCGATCGCAGCAAGGACGTCATCAAGTCTGGGGGCGAGTGGATTGGCTCCATCGACCTCGAGAACATAGCCATGGCTCACCCTGCGGTATCCATGGCAGCGTGCATCGCAGCGCGCCACCCGAAGTGGGATGAGCGGCCGTTGCTCATCGTGGTCAGGAAAACAGGAAGCGAGCTTTCCCGCGAGCAGTTGCTTGGCTTCTACGAAGGGAAGATCGCGAAGTGGTGGACGCCGGACGATGTGGTTTTCATCGACAAGATCCCGCTGGGTGCCACAGGGAAGATTCTGAAGAATCAGTTGCGAGAGCGCTTCCGCGACTTCCTTATGGAGCCGGCGGAATGCAGCAGGACAATCTCACCGGCTTCGGCATCTCATTGAATCATCCGATCGGCACCAGGGGCGCTAGATGCCGTCACGGCCGGGCATGAGCTGCATCAAGTCCAGGGTCGGTATGCACTTGTTACGATGGGGGCGGCCGGGGAATCGCGCCGTTTTCGAGCGAACCTGATTAGCCGAGGACAAGCCTGGCAGCCACCATCGGCACGGGGTCTGGTGAGCAATGCGGACAATGAGCAGTCAGGATCCCAAACATATTCATTACCCCCGTCACTTATGCAACACATAGCCGACACAAAGCCACCATTGAGCCCCATGCAAGCACTGCCCTTGCTGGGGCTTCTGGGTATTCTGGTGTCGCTTTGGTCTGACATCCTGTTTCCTACCCTTACGGCGATTCAGCAGGACCTGCGCATATCGGCTACCGCCGTGCAGCAAACGGTGTCGCTCTTTTTTGTCGCCAATGCTTTCATGTGCCTGTGGCATGGCGTCATTTCAGATGCCTACGGCAGGCGAAGGCCCCTGAGCTTCGTGCTGGTGGTGCTGCTGCTGTCTTCGATGCTGTGCTTAAAGGTAACGCGCATTGAGGAACTCTGGGTGCTGCGCACTGTGCAAGGCCTGGCAGCCGGCATCGGAACGATTCTGTGCCGCGCAATCATCCGCGATATGTATTCCGGCATTGCTGCTCAAAAAATGATCGCGCGGACCAGCATTGTCCAGTGCCTGGGCCCCACCCTAGTACCCATGCTGGGGGGATGGCTGACCTTCGTATGGGGCTGGCGCGCAGTCTTTGCCTTCCTTGCCCTGGTGGCCGCGCTGATGCTGGTGGTCTACCGTCGGCTGCTGCCGGAAACCCTGCCGCATAGCCGCCGTCAGCCGATGCGCGTCGCCACGCTGTGGCGCGGCTACCGCGTTGTGATGGGCTCGGCCTGGTTCATGCGCCTGACCGTGGCCCATGCGTGCAACTGGATGGCGATGTTCCTGTACGTCGCAGCCGCTCCACAGTATGTCGTCCATCTCCTGGGACGCCCTGCGACCGAGGTCTACGTTGTATATGTGCCGATGGTGCTGGGTCTGATTGCGGGCTTGGTCTGCCTGCCAATCCTGCTTCAGCGATGGGGCACGCAGCGCACGGTGCGCCTGGCCTACTTCGGCTTTCTGGGAGTCAATCTTCTTAATGTGGCCTTGGCCCTGTTTATCGCACCCGGGCTGGTTCACCTGGTGCCATTGGGCGCTTATGCCTTTATGGTTGCCTTGTCCATGCCGCTGCTCATCGGCCATGCGCTGCAGCCATTTCCTGAGAACGCGGGCCTGGCTGCATCTTGCCAGATGCTTTTGCAATACACAGGCATGGCCTTGATTGCCGGCGTGCTGGCCCCGCTGCTTTGGAACTCTTTCTGGCTCATGGCCCTGGGCTGTGCCGTGCTTACGCTGGTTAGTGCAGTGTTGCTGCTTTGGCAAGGCCAAGCCACTCGTCGGGCGAATCGAATATCCGTGGCCTGAGTCGGCGGCCAGCTTCTTCGCTTGAAGATGCGGCCTGCCTACGCCCGCGCTGTTGACGGTGGTTACGCTTGTTGAACAGCGTGTCGAACGCCTGCCCCGCTTCGCCCCCGCCCTGTTGCAACAAATTGGAGCGAAGTGTCATCTTAAAGTCCACGTTCGTTTCTGCAAAGCTGACGTCCGCTTCTCGGCCGAACTCGGCCATTCGGCCTCACATCGTCGAATGGCCGAGTCACGGGTCGGGAGCTGTCACCCGACATGGGCGCGACCTGGCCGGGAAGCAGCTGATCAGACGTGTCTATGCAAGTAGGGGCGCTCGGTGTCTGCCGTTGTGGCGCGAAATGCCCAAGAGGTTGTGTCAAACTCTTTTGTTGCAAGATCTCTGCCCGAATCGAGTTGAGTTGTGTTTGTGTCAAACTCTATTTCGCTGGAGTGCGATCACGTGCGTCGCTAGGTGTCTGATTTTATTGGGTGCATTGTGTCAAACTCTATTGTTCGTTCACAGGAGGCCACTCCGAAGGCAAAAGGTATATGCGTCAACCCCCTGTGTGCGAGCGAGATGATCGCTCGATGCGGCAGGGTGAAGGGTATGGCACTGGGCTCATAAGGGCCGCCCACCGTGTGATCCATGGTACGAATCCGAGACGCAGTGGCATCGCGATTGGAAGGACAAATTTCCCTCGGAGTGGCAGGAGGTTGTGCATCAGGACTCTGTCACGAGCGAGACGCATGTTGCAGACGTTAAGAACCCGTTCGGCTTGGTCATCGAGTTTCAACATTCCCCGATAGCACCAGAGGAGATGCGATCGCGTGAAGCGTTCTATAAAGAGGTGATTTGGGTCGTGGATGGCCTACGTGGAGACTTGGATCTTTCTTTTTTCCGTATGGGGCTGAGCGGGCCGATCCAGCAGTCTCCCTTGGCATACCAAGTCCAGTGGCTAGGACGCGGCCAGTTGTTAAGAAATTGGGCGGAAGCAAAAGCAAAGGTTTACCTTGATTTCGGTGAGAACGTACTGTGGAGATTGGTCCTATACGACGCGGAGCGAAAGATAGGCGTTGTAGGACCTGTACTGCGTGACGCCTTTATTCGCGATTGCCTAACGGGAAAAGCCATTCATGTAACGGAGAACGGTCCGCAGTTGCCGGCACCACTGATTCAAGTCAAGGGATAGGAAAAGCAGGCCGACGCCCGCGCACAGGTAAACAATTACCGCCACGAACGATAGGGGACTCGAAATGGCACATTCGGAACCGGCAACGCTGGAGGAAGCTCGCAATATCGCTGCTAGGTTGAAAGCAGCGCTTCCTGAGGCCGTGGATGCTGTCAGTCAGGGCATTGATCACAAGACCGTGTTCTACATGCTTGTTGCGCGGGAGTCTTTGCTGCATCGCGTATCCGGGCTTGCGGACGACGCACTATCTTTGATCGATGCCGGCCGACACCTCAGTGCTGCAATTCTCACGAGATCAATGCTCGAGTCGGCCGCGGTACTGGGGTTCTTGTTGCGTAGTTTGGAAGCGTTCGAACGATCGGGCGACGTGCCAGCCTTGTATAAACGGGTTGCGATGGTCGTGGTTGGGGCAGGCACCGGGACCGAAGGAAGCCCCGCTTCCGTCCACGTCTTGGACGCAATTAGAGAGGCAGATAAGCGGTTACCCGTTCCCGGTTTGTACCGCTTATACGAAAACTTGAGCGAATTCGCGCACCCGAACTGGAGCGGCTTGCTCGGCACCTTCGGTACCCATGAAGGCCCTTTGCATGCAATTTCAAGCACGGTCACGGTCGAGGAGGACGGCGTTTCGTATGAGGCGACGTACACCGTTAGTTCCAAAGTCGTTACGGTCAATTCATTCTATGGCTCCAGTTCGACTCAAGTCGGGGGATCTCCGGCCCACTCGGTCGCCCGCATGCTGTTCCGCGAAATCTTGAGGGGCGCAAAAGCACGAGGCGAGCTGTAAGGGAACGGAAAAGGCAATGTCGGACTCCCGCGCGTGCGCCGGCTGGCTGGCCACGGTTGGCCACCGTCATCCTGGCGTGCGCCGGGCTACCTGCCTGGCAGATGAGTGACTTTGAGAACGGGAAAGTGGGTGATGGAGCGGAATACATCCAGACATAAGCGAGCCGATTTCACGCCCGGAGTAAAGGACTCGCTCGCGAGCGCGGCTAATCACCACTGTGTACGGCCAGGCTGCAATCGGCTCACACACGTGTTCGACATCACCACGAGAAAATACGTTCATTTTGGCGCCGCAGCGCATGATGCGGCAGCTTCGGAGGGTGGTCCGCGCCCAGACCATACGATGACCCGGGCGCAACTTCGGGCCTACGATAATGGTGCGTGGCTTTGCATGGGCTGCGCAACGCTCGTGGACGTGCTGTCGGCGCGGTTCCCACCCGGCACGCTGAAGAAGTGGCAGTACGACGCCCATCAGCACTTGGTGAACGTGGCACTCCATCCGATGCCCGCTGCCAATATTCCGTGGCCCACGTCCGTGTCCAACACAAGAAGCTTCTGTGCGCGCCTCCGCAAGGTCGCGCCACAGATGGACTATAGGCGCGTAGTCGCCTTCCCGGACAGTGTGATGTCACTGCTCGAACAACTGGTGCGCGACTGTAACGGGCTGCAAGCGGGCGATCACCCGCTGAGCTCACTGTATGCGCATACAGTGAATGTTCAATTGCGGGTGACGGATGCGCTGCGAGAGATCGTAAAGTACATCCGGGCGGGCGGCGATGGCTGGCACCGTGCATGGCCGGATGGGTGGAATGCAGCCCCTGCGCCTTCGGTGACCTCCGGCGACGACCAAGTGTCGGCGTGGTGGAGCGACGTGCTGGAGGCGCGCTACGACCTGACCGAGTTCTACATGGGGCGGTATGATCACCGCCGACTGGACCTCTGGTAATACGCACGCGCACGACACGCGCGGCCTTGAAAGCCCATCAGCCAACAAGGGCGTGCCTCACGGCACTTGTGACCACGTGAGCAGAGACGGCGCGCATGAATGATTGGCTATAGGAAAAGCCATGAAGCCGACGGATGCGCGGCCCAGTGAGCGACGGCTAGCGGACAACAGCAGATGCATACTGGAAACGCCTCTCCGTGTCGGGCACTATCACAATGGTCGCATCGGCGACGGTCTCGTTTGCTAGTGCAACGAGCACACTAAACAGTCGGCGCACCGTGGTGATAATGTGGATCGGTTCAGTAGTTGACCGAGATGGGGTCGCGAACAGTCATCGGATCGAACGGCGGCAACCGGCCATGAAGGGACCTTCGGCTGATTCGTCAATGAGACATTCAGATGGCAGCTCCACCCAACAAGCGGTCAATCGATCGCTGGGAGTCGGTGTCGCCTCATCGCCTTAGCGGACGCGCTGAATTATCCTGGCGCTATCAGCGTAAGAGCGGATGACGCATGCGCAAGGTTACGCAAGCAGTTCTGGTATATTCTCGCGCAACCTAGGCTAATCAATAGCCTATGCAGGGTTCGGAGCCCCCTCTCTCCGCCAGAGAGCTTTATCTGACGGGCCTTTTGAGGTCCTTTTGCATTTGTTCCCAACTCCGAGCCATCAATAAAAAGTGCTGAGGGCGACCTTGGCCGTTGATTGGAGAAGCCTACATGTTGAGTCCGGCCACCAGGATTGCTCTCTCGACACTTCGACTGCTCTGCGGCGACCAAGGTGCATATTCAAGTGTTGGAACCGGATCGCTATTTGTGTTCCGTCAGGCACCCGACGCACCGGTGATCCCTGTCATTTTGACCAACAAGCATGTGGTTGGTGACTTCACTCGTCTTCAGACTACGATCTCGACGACGTCCAACCGAGAGACTTTGAGAGAGGATTGTTCGGGAGAGGACATCCAGCACCACGTCTACGAAATCATCGATCTACAACAACGAGTAATCCGCCATCCCGATCCGGCGATCGATCTTTGCGCGATATTGTGTGCGCCATTGATTGAACATGCCATTCAGCGTGGACACTTGCGCCACATGTTTCTCGACGAATCATGGCTGCCCGACGCCGAGACGCGAGAGATCATGCGGCCGGTTGAGAGGGTATTGATGGCAGGCTACCCACTCGGCTTATGGAACGAACGGCACAACTTGCCTATCGTCCGGGACGGACTTTCAGCGTCACATCCACTGGTGGATTGGAATGGGCTTCGGCAGTTTGTGATCGACGTTGCGTGCTTTCCGGGTTCAAGCGGATCGCCGGTATTCTTGTACGAAGATGGATGGTACCGGACAAAGCAAGGTAACGCTCCGGGTACGCGTGCAGAGCTGATCGGCTTCCTCTGGGGCGGCCCAACCGCTCCGGCAGAGGGACGTCTGGAGCCGCGTCCGATACCGACCTCAATGCAGGTCCCAGTGATCAATACGATGATGAACTTGGGATATGTTGTGCAAGCTGATGCGGTGCTCGACCTAAAAGCGTTGATGCCTTTTCCGTCAGCCTGAATTAACGGTTATCGCCAGATAGAGTGGCCACAACACGGCGCGCCCTCTGCAAGCAAAGCTATGGCGTCGGCCGGATTTCCCGTATAGATTCGAGCGCGACCTGAGCAGAAAAGATGGCCCGTGCACGGTGCATTTCGTTGTTGTACCAAAGTAGGCTGTCCATTTGCCGCTAAGCCCTTGTTTCTAAAGCACTGCTCAAAAGTGAGCAGAGCACCTTGCACGCAGTCCTCCCGTGCTTCAGACGCCCTACGCGCGCTCCAGAGCGTCCGCAAACTCGCCCCAGAACTCAATCGTCGCGCGGCCGTACGCCTGAATGTCCGCCATCGTTAGATATAGGTCTTCGCCCGACATAGGCCGATAGACGCTTGGGGTATAACGAAACGGCATCGCGGTGAGCTTCCCATTCGCATGATGCGGTTCGAAGAACTCAGGGCGTTGTGCCTTCAGGTTATCGGCGGAGTCGCCATCGGCATGCTTCACGGTGTTCGCTACTAACCGCAATTGGTCGATGCGCGACCACGTTGGCAATTGGGTAATGTCGAAGCCGTTGGCCGCGAGCCGCTTGCGCAGCACTGACAGCTTCAGGAAGTCATTGTTGTGCTCTTCCTTGGGGTGCAAAACTTCCTTGCGGTGGAACGCCAGCAGCTGCTGCTCCCACGTGTGATAGATCATTGGCGCAAACGAATTGACTAGCGACTGCCGGACGGCTTCCATCCCGGAATAATGCGCGTAGCCAGCTTCAAACGCAGATTCGGCCAGCATGGACTCGTCGACTACGTCAGGATCAAGCGGCATCGATACCAGCTCGTTGTACGTCTTCTCCTGAAGCGCGGTTGCTTCAGCTTCGATCCCATCAAACGTCGGAAGCAGACGTTGCTCGAGCACCTGCAGCGTGCGCTCGAGGTGCGACTTGAACATGCTCTGAAAATAGCGGCGCCAGAATGATGCGTTATGCATATTGACCAACTCCCTTTGTGCCTGCGCGTTTCGGATTTCGTATACGTACGTTGTGGTCCGCTCGCCGGGTTATGTCAACTCGCTACGTCGTCATGTTCCCGGGGGGAGTCATTGGAATTCGGCAGATCCAGGAGGGTCGGCTTGCTGAGCACCTGATTCGGGAAGCGTGAAGCGGCTGGCGTCGATGACCCGCGTGTACGAGATTGGGCACAGCGGGTCTGGCTTCTCGTTGAGTTGCAGAACCATCGGCGGGAAGGTCGGCAGGTTGGCATTGACGCACGCGACGAACATCGTCTCCGCGAAGTGCAAAAGGTGATTGACCATGCGCGGCATTTCGTCAGTGATCGAGCTTGGTCGTTCGCCTTCGAGATACCACACCGGAACATGGACTTCGTTCGTCGGTAGCATCTCGAAATTCTTGGTCACCAACGGCAGCCCTTTCGTCGTGCCGATGTGTTCCTGCCCGTTACGGAAATTCACGATGCGCGTGATGGCCGGAACCATTTTCCGGAACCATTGCACCATGTGATGCTCTTCGCCGAGCAGTGGTGCGATCTCTTTGTCGAGCAGGTAGTCCAAGTTGCTATGTATGCTGCCGAGCTTCCAGAAGTGCTGGGGGATCTGACAGATATCCGTGATGACGCGACGTGCGGGAATCAAGAACGCAGTGACCTTCGCGTCGAGATCTGCGACGATCGGGAAGTTCGCATACGTTCGGGCGTTTGCTGCCTGTTCCGTCTGGCCGAAACTCTCACACTGAGCGTGCACCGATTTGATAAGTTCGTCGGCCGCCTGTTCGCAGTGCAGGAGTGAAGTCTTGATCCGGTGCATGAGCTTGAGCGCCGCTTCTCTGCGTTCATCGTCCCGCAGTATCGTCCGGTGATGAAGCATGTCATGCGCCATGAGGACCGTGCGGGCAACGATGGGCGACGAGGATCCGACGTCCGCTATCTTCACGTTGACGAACATAGCGTTCGGGTTCGTCCGACTGGGGTCGATGGATTCAGGTGTCTGCATCCTGAATGTTTCCTCGGGCGAATAGATCTCCATATGGTCCCCAAGCGGCACGAGGCGTTGAATCGCGCCGTCTTTCGTCGCAGGTACGTTGAAGCTGCCCCCGCCGTCCCGTGGGTACATCGGCACTTTATTTTTCGTCATCGTGATCCCCATTTGTTCGCGCACCCGTCAGTGTACAAGGACCACGCCCCGCCCCCTTTCGGTCTCGCGCCGGGGGTGACCCCGCGCGCGTGAGGGTGTGTGCATCAGCGCGAAAACGTAGACGACACGCTGCCCCGCCCGTATCTCGCGAAAATGATTGATAACGAAACCGCTTTCGAGCGCATGTTGTCGTGTGGTTGCCGCCGTAAACCGAAACGGAATCAAAAAACGCCGAAAATCTCCGGCTTTCGCTGCTATACGCCACCAGCGTAAACGGCCGCTTGCACCGAATAGACGTCGGGCTGCATGCGAGTGACCGTTTTACCTTCGGAAACGGCCTTTTAAACACAACGTCTTAAATAATGCAGCATAGTCGTCGTAGTACCTCGTTTGGTCTCTTCCATTGCTGGAAGCAGGCGTCGACTGCCGAGAGAACTTCTACGAGGGTGGCGAAGTACCGGTTATGTAACCCCAGGCGCCGTGTCAGTTTCCATACGCGTTCGATAGGCGCCAGTTGCGGGCTGTATGGTGGCAGGAACAACAACGTCATGTGCCGCCTGTATTTGTGCAGTAACGGTTTGAGCAGAACGGCATGGTGGTACTTGGCGTTGTCCAGGACCACGACGATGCGCTTGCCGCGACGTCGATGGCGGAGTAGTTGGCGAAGAAAGGATGCAAACGTTTCTGCGTTGAAGACAGGGCATACCTGCCAGACGAAGCGACCCGTGCTCAGACTGACGGCGCCAAAACATGCCACCGACTTTCGCGTCGGCGCATGCATCAACACCGGATCGCGGATTTCCGGGGCCACCCACATGCGACAGCGCGATCCGTGTTGCTGGAAATGGCATTCGTCCAGGCTCCATAACTCAATGTCGTCGCGCTTTGCCAGTCGCCGCAGTTTTTTTTACCGCCGCAACGCGAATAGGATCAGACTGGGCGACCTGCGGGCGCGGCTTGCGCAGCCGGAAACCCATCTGGCGAAACAGCCTCTGGCACTGCCGCACGCCCAGCTTGATGCCATAGCGCTGACGCAAGTGCTCCGATAGAACGGGCCCATCCCACAGGCCCGCTTCAAATCCGAAGTCGCGTGGTGTCTTGCGCAGATCCGCCTCGATGCGACGCCATTGCGAGTCATTCAACGCACGCGGGCGACCGGGCCGTTCACCTTCCCGCAATCCGTCGAAACCGCCCCGCTAGAAACGTCGGACCCATCGCTGAACTGTCGTGGCCGCTTGACCGAACATCTGGCCCACTTCAGTGCACGAGTAACCGCTGCTGACCAGCAGCACTCCGTGCAGGCGGTGGTCATACCGCGACTCCTCGCTTCGCTCGATCTCCTGTCGAATCGCCAACTGCATGATATGTGCGTCTGCAATCTCGAGTCTGCGCATGACTGCCTCTCCATTAGAGTAACCACGCAATCATACATGCTGCAATACTTATGTCGTCATGTTTAGAAGGAGGCATGTTCAGCGGCCGAGTTGGGTCGGGAAGATCCGTCCGAGGTGCATACGGCGGAGGTCCGACGGAGGTCCGTTCCCGGCCAGAAGCGGTCCATCGGTCGTGGGCGTAGGACAGCGGACGTTAGGTGCTGCTCTCGTCTTGCAGTTGACTACCCGGTAATCTATAAATTGATGTTGATGCGTGGCGCAGCACAACGTGGCGGTCATGCATCAGACTTGGGACCTGTGCGGAGACAAGACCCCGATTGGTCACCGTGCGAGCTGCGTCGGGAGATTGTGATGAGCCGTCGAGAAATTTTCGGGCGCGCCCTGGCGATTCTGGCCTTGGGCGTCGCCAGTCACCTATCCCTGGCGCAGGTGCCGCCCGATCTTGACGAAAAGCTCAAGGCGCTGGAACGAGTCGTTGACCCGTCGAGCACCGCCGCCCTATATGTGCCGCTGTTGAAGGCACAGTCTTATTCGGGAGTGCGTGTCTCGCGGGATCTGAACTACGGGCCGGCAGACAGCCAGAGGCTGGACCTGTTCGTACCCGCGACTGCGCTCCAGTCGCCGCGTGCCGTGCTGATCTTCGTGCATGGCGGCGGCTTCGTGCGCGGTGACAAACATGCGTCCGACAGCCCCTTCTACGACAACGTGATGCTATGGGCCGCGAGCCGCGGACTGATCGGCGTCAATCTCAATCACCGGATGGCACCGCAGAACTCTTGGCCAGCGGGCACCGAAGATCTGGGTCTGGCAGTGCGCTGGGTTCAGGAGAACATCGCCGCGCAGGGCGGCGACCCGAAGCGGGTCTTTCTCGTGGGTCACTCGTCCGGCGCGGTGCTCGTGGCCTCCTATGTCGCCCACCCACAGTTCTATGGACCGGTTGGCGTAGGACTGGCTGGCGCGGCGTTTCTCTCGGCGACCATCTTCGACCCCGCTACCGCCGAGATTAGCCCGGCGCTCAAGGCATATTTCGGCGACGACGTCAGCCGGTACGCGGAACGCTCGTCAGTGCCCGGACTTCAGCAGACACCGTTGCCACTCATGGTGGCAACCGCGGAACTCGATCCCGTCGCCGTGGAGCTCCAGGCGCTGCAGCTCCAGGACGCGCTCTGCAAAGCCAACCGCTGTCCAGCATTCACACGCTTCCCGGGACAGAACCACTTCTCTGAGGTTTTTTCGATCAACAGCCCCGACGATACAGTGGGCACGGGAATACTTGCGTTCATTCGCGGCGTTCGATAGCGCATGCCCCGGATGGCGATGCAGCCCACTCAGTTGGCGAAGGAAGACCCTGATTGAATCCTGTCACGATTGGCTATTCGTGACCGGTGCGCAACGGGCAATGTCCAGGATGCGTTTGCCACGCCGCGTCGAACGTCAGCTTTCCGAGAGTCCATATGACCGCAATGGGTCGGGAGCGGCCCCCCGACATTGGCGCGACCTAGCTGTTAGGCGACATGTAAAACTGGTCCGGAGGCTGCTGAACAGACGTGTCTAGGCAAGTATGGGCACTCGATCTCTGCCGTCGCAGCGCTACATGCCCAACAGGTTGTGTCAAACTCTTTTGTCGCACGATTTCTGCCTGAACTCTTTTTCGCTAGAGTGCGATCACGTGCGTCGCTAAGTGTCTGATTTTATTGGGCGCATTGTGTCAAACTCTATTGATCCCGCATACCGGCTTACTTGGTTCGCCAGATCACGCAGTTCACTGCTCGCCACAGGTACTGCAGATAAAGGCCTGGCGCTGTTGGTCAAAGAGATGCCCGACAGATCCGCGCGCCGAAGCTCGGTCTCGCCGCAATGCGAGCAGCACTTCGGACCAGGATCCAGCGTTGCCTCGTTGCATTCCGGGTTGGCTGTGAACGAACAACAAGCTCGGCATCCTCTTCCAAGATGGAAGGGTCGTGACTTCCAGGCAATATGGGGTGATGGCCCTGATGCGATTCAGCCAACCCATTCTGTAATCCCTCGCATTTGAAACTTCTTGTGACGCTAATGCCACGCAGAAATCATATTAAGATGGCCGATCAGAATATCGAATCTTGTATCCAGAGCATCCTGAAGCTTCCGCGTGAAAGCGAGGCAAGTTTCATTGGCCTTATCGAGGCCGATCCCAGACCAGCCTTTGTTTCGCTGCGCTTGTTTTATGTCGCCTCGTATCTGACATGTATGAGTGCTGTATTCCGGGCTCCTCAGCATGAGTTTGCCGAAGCCGTCGCTGGCCTTCTAGACGGATTTCAAGAATCAGCTCGCCAACACGGCGAACTGGACAACGACGGCTATGCGCATGGTTTGCACCGTTGGGTGTGTGAGATCGCCCGAGACATCCACGAGGATCTGGTCAATCTACCCAACCCAGGCGTTGTCGATGTATCTGGAGGAACGGCACTAGCTGCAATCATGAGAGAGCTTCGAAATGCCTATCTTGCTGATGCAGGAGAAGGAGCACAAATTCCGCCACTCGAATCAATGATGATGATTGCGCGTCTCAAGCCGATTCCCTCGACCGTCCACGCTAGCATTAGCAGCCAGGCTACGGCATGATGGTCTGCCTAATGAGAATAGGGATTCTTCCAGAGGGGGAGGTGGGGACAAAATTCCTGCATCGCCACGTCAGGGGATCGTCCAGTCTCACTCATCGCCACTAACCGGCGCTGGCGCACAACGCTGATTAATCGGAAAAGCATTGGAGCCTGCTCAGAGAATCGGTGAACCTCTCGGCCGCCGTTGCGCGATCTGTGGACGGCCGCTGGACAACGCCGACGATCCACTAAGCGTTGACTGTGGTGGAGATTGCCTGGGGTGCATGGCCGATTGCGGGCCTGCATTCCGATGCAGCCGATACGCTGGAAGCATCGCTGGCCGACCTGAAGAACCACGAATAGGAAAAAGGAATGAGCACCTATGTTGAACGCGCACTCTTCATCGTTGCGCCCAGAAACTTCGGCAAGAGCACGACTTTGCGATCGATGTTTCGCGACCATCGGCTTGGCACCGCAGGCAAGATTCCAAAGGCTCCGAAGTTGCCGGACGAGTACAGATTGGGCAACGAGCGTCGGCTATACCTTCGACTGACTTCGCCTCACGAGGCGAACGAAAGCCTTAAGGAGTTCCTGACCAAGACTAAGGGAAAAATGGCTGGCGGACGCTGGTGTTTCGCCGGACCATTGCACCCTGACGCGTTCAGGAGGATGCCGGACACTGTGACCACCATCAAGGGATTCATTCGGGAGTTCGAACCTGAACGCGTTCGCGTGGCCGTTCTGCATCCGAATCACCAACAGGGCGACCTGAGCGACTTCCTACCGGGCCAGTCTCGCGAACTCCTGAGCGAGTTGCACTCAATTGACGAACGAGTCGAAGTCATGAGCATTGATGTTCGAGTGCTCGATAGGAATGGGCTCCTTCTGGCCGATTTTTTTGACTTCACATGATGTCCTGCCGCTGTCTCGGTCTGAAGATCGACCAGGCCGCGCCCTAACGGATCGGAAAAGGACCTCGACGCGGTCGCCAGCCCCGCTGGTGCGTATCGGGCTGGTGGTGGCGGACACCTTCACGATGGTGGGAAGCAAGCCGCGTCCGACCTACTACGTATCGCCCCTGCAGCGGCGGCTGATGCAGCTCGCAACGATAGAAGGGGCGCTGGGCGCTTAGGCTCATTCGTGATTGCCTGAAGCTCGGCAGTGAGGCGTTCCTCACGCTGCAGACGCAGACCGATGAGGCCCGCCCGACGATTTGACGCCGGACGCGTCGTGAGCGCCGAGGCCATTGCTTCCACCGTCTGGGTCGCCCGCCATGCGCTCACGCGCGCGATGCGCGACGCCGACCGGGATGATCTCGCCGACCATGTCGCCTTGGCCGTCGAAAGCCTCGACGTGGCTCGCGCTACTGCGGTGCGAGCCGCCGGCGTCGCCCGAGGCGTTCGACCATGCTGGACAGGTCGCGATCGCGCAGATCACGGCGCTGCAGTTTCATGCGCTGGACAGGGAGACCAGCGATGCGGTGCGGGACGTGCTGTGGATCCTGCAGCACGTCCATGCCGCCGGCGTGGCGCAGTAGGCGATACTGCGAAGCGCAGCAGGCGGGCGGTCCCGCGCGGCATAATGGCTCCTCATCGCGCCAGCGCACCGCACTCTGAGGAAGACACCGTGAGCATCGCCCAGTCCCACTACAACCTGCTGGTCAGCGCCCACGACGAGGCTTGGGAAGGCCTTTCGTGGAGCGTGGACAAGGACCGGCTCTTCGAATACACCAGCGACATCGTCCGCAATCGCTTCCTGCCGCTCAGCGATGACACGTTTCATGTCCTGCAGTCGCTGCCCACGGTCTTCGCATACGAGCGCATGTGCCGCAAGGCGGCACGCGTGGGTCGCATCACCGGGATCTCGCACCGTAACGATGGCTATGGCGTGGCCTTCGAGTTTGATCCGGACATCGCGCCCATCGCGCCCGAGCAGCTCGAAGCCCTGCAGCACCCGCTCGATATCGAACGCAGCTTCGAGCTGAACCGCACGCACTGGGCGGTCAAGAACGTCGCGCTGGCGAGCGTGCTCCAGCAAGCGGGATTGCTCTTGCCCTCGGCGACGCTCTTTGCACCCAAGGCACCGATCGTGTTTCTATCGTATTCCCACGACTCGGTCGCGCACAAGGCGTGGGTCGCCCAGCTCGGCATGGACTTGCGGGCCTACGGGATCGAGGTGTTGCTGGACCAGTGGGACACGCGGCCGGGGGATGATCTCGCGCTCTTCATGCGGCGCGGCGTCATGCAAAGCGATTACGTCGTGATGGTCTGCACCGAGCCCTATGTGAGCAAGATTCTCGGCAACATGGGCGGCGCAAGCTTCGAGCACATGCTGGTGATGGGGCAGCTCATGCAGGAATTGGGCACCAGCAAGTTCATTCCCATAATCCGCCAGACCGCCATGCCGCGCCAACTGATTCCGGCGTTGGCCACGCGCGCCTATGTCGACCTGTCCACCGATCTCCAGTACCGCGAACGCGTCGAGGAGCTGGCGCGCGGCATCCACAACCAGCGCCCGGCGCTGCCGCCGCTGGGCCGCCCGCCGGTGCCACCACCGCCTGTCCGGTAGGAGTACCCCCAAACCATAGGAAAAGCACATGACCTCACTGACGACCGCCGATGCTCTGCGACTCGCGATCAACGTGCTACGCGACGCAGCAGAGTCCCGCACCGTCGAGTGCCGAGCTGAACGAAGCGACTGCGGGGCTGCATGCCGATGCAGCCGATACGCTGGAAGCATCGCTTGTCGACCTGAAAGACCACGAATAGGAAAAGGCAGCGCTACCCGAGTCGTCGCGCACTATCCTTGGATAGGCGCTAAGCGTCGCTTCTCTACTTGCCAGCAGTCGGTACCTTGCGCGCTCGTGTACTGGTCCCTCCCGTCTTTTCGGCTTCCCCGCTCGGCTCGCCCAGGCCCTCGCCCCTCGCGTCATCCTGGACGCGCCGCTGCTTCAGCTCGGCCTGCGCAGCACTGGCCAAGCCCACCGATTCGACCAGGCGTTCGCGCGTGAGCTGATGTGCGGCGATCGCATCAGCGAGGTCCTTGCGGGTCTGCTGTTCTCGTTCTTCCGCACGTGCAAGGCGAGCTTCCGCTTGCTGCTGGGCGGCCTGTTCGCCGGCGCGCTGCGCTTCGGCAACGGCGGCCAACTTCTCTGCCTCAACTCTGGCTGCTCGGGCCTGCTCCAACTGCTCGCGTAGATCGGCAGCTTCACGCTCCAGGCGCGGCACCGCTTCCAACCGTAGCTCGGCTTGGGCGAGGATTCGCCGCACACTTGCCATCTCCTCACGGCCGCGCTCTGCTTCCTGCTGTAGGCGTGAGATTTCTTCCGCTTGCTCGCTAGCCTTCCCGACCAAGGTGTCACGCTCAGAAGCCAACTGAGCTAGCTGCTCCTGCAGCTTCGTCAGCTCCGCCTCCATCGCCTCGCCGCGCGCCGCGTACTCTGCCAGATCCCTCTGCGCAGCGGCCAATTCGGCGTTGGCCTCGGCACTGGCTTCCTCTGCCACTTTGGAGAGCTCGGCGCCCAGCGCGGCCAACAGGCGAGGATTCGGCTCGGGCAGCGCGCGTGCGGCCGGCTTTTGCCGGCCCTGCCAGGCGGTCCAATGCCGATGAATGGCATTGGGGCTGCCGCCCCCCAGGCGTTCGCGGACCGCACGGAGGGTCGGCTTCTGTTGCTCGGCCACCAGTTCCTCTGCGGCCGCTTTGACTTCTTCGTAGCTGATGCCAGGACGCGCCATGAGACATGCTCTCCGTTCGATATGATATGAGTTAATAATATCATATCAAAATGATATGATATCAGCTGTGCGTGAGTGAGATAGCGGCGCAAATGCCCTATTCCAGCGCGTGACTGCCGGGTGGTCCACAGCCAACGCCAGAGATCGGCGGCTACCCCATCGCCCGTTGGAATCGCCCGGGCGCGACCGCGCCGGGTCGCTTGATCTTCACCCAGTCGGGCGAGCGAACGCCGACTTGGTATGTACTGTCTGCGCGCTTCCCAACAATCCCTTTGAGACTGAGTGCAAAGGCTTGCTCGAAAAGCCAATGGCCGTCGAGCTCCTTCCGAGGCGGCCCGGGTGACGGCGGACAGGATGAGCACTCCCACTACGGCGCCCCTCGCCCTGGGCGGAGGAGCAACTACTTTCTGCTGGTGCACGTACGAAGCATCGTGGTATCAAGTCGACTAGCCGGGGCAGAGCCGTCTGGCGACCATACCAACTCGAACGCAAGGGATTCGTGAACACCGCTTCGACGAACCGCCCGCCGATCTGGCAACTCATCCGCGACACGATCGCCCCGCTCGGGCGCGAGGTGACGTACGCCGAGGTCAAGCAACTCCTGTGGGTCCAGTACCCGGACCTCAAATCCGAGACCATCAACTGCCAGCTCATCATTTGCTCGGTGAATGCGCCCTCCCGAGTGCACTACCCGGAGAACAAGAAGCCGCGCCTGGCCAACGGCCAATACGACTTCCTTTACAACATCGGGCGCGGCAAGGTCGTGTGGTACAACCCGGCGAAGCACGGAGCGTGGGAAATCGCCAAAGCGGCCGACGGTGCGCTCAGCGTGCACCGCTGCGACGACACGCTGGACAGCATTGCTGACGAGGAGCCGGAGGCCATGGACGCTGGTCCGGACCCCTACGGATCCGGCCTGTTCGCGATGGAAGCGCATCTGCGCGACTACCTGGCGAAGAATCCGCCGACCCTGCCGGGGCAGGCCGCTCCGCTTCGCCTGTTCGTGGACGACGAGGGCCGCGACGGCGTGGAGTACCAGACCGCGCTTGGCCCGTTGGACCTGCTGTTCGTCGACTCCGCGGGCGACCTTGTGGTGTTCGAGCTGAAACTCGACGGTGGGCCGGACAAGGCGCTGGGGCAGATCCTTCGCTACATGGGCTGGGTCGAGAAACACCGCGCCCAGGGAAAGAAGGTGTGGGGCGTGATTGTCGCCTCGTCGATTTCCGAAAAGCTGCTGTACGCGGCGACGCAGGTGTCGCACGTCCGGTTGCTGGAATATCAGCTCGCCGTGTCGCTGCACCCGGTCGCGTTGCAACTCCAGTCCGCATGATCGGGCGGCCCGCATGACCCTGAACTATCTGCTTTCGTACCTCTCCCTCGTCGACCTGAGCGATGCCCAAGTGTCGCGCTTGTCCCTGCTCGCGACCATCGTCGCCGCCGTCATCACGGCGATCATCGCCGTGCTCGCGCTGGCTCGCCCGCTGCTCTACCAGAAGAGCGCGGCCCTGCTCGAGCACGCCAAACTGTCGCTGGAACGGGCCTACGCCGCGTTGACGGTGGACGGCACCCAGCTTCGGCCCGTGCCGGCCGACCGCCTGAACTGGCTGACCGCGGCCCGCCACATCGAAACGTACAAGGCCCTCAAACGTCGGATCCGCGCCGGCGTGCATCGCGTCATTGCGGACGACCACGAGGAGCACTGGCGACACCAGTTCTACCTCGCGCTCAATATGCACAACGTCCACGACGCAGGCTACTATCGTGAGGTCCAGGCACCGCGGGAGCAGCGTCGAAGCGGGCTTTCCCCCGAGTCTGTGCTCATTGTTTATGGGTTCGCCAGTTGGCCCGAGGGGCGCCCCGATCCGACCGAGGAGGCCGACCTGGCCGAGATCTTCCGTACCACCGACCCTCGGCCGGGCAACATTGGCTTGACCACGTTCCTCAACGACTTCCCCCAGTTCCGCGACGTGCCGAGGCACCGCCCCGCACCGTCCACGCGCTGGTCCCGTCTGCGGGAACGAATTCGCCGCTGGAGGCGCCTGTGACAACGGTGGATACGCACCGCTGGGCGCACGGCTATCAGGATGTGCTCACGTTCAAGCACGGGATGCAGGTTCGTGCGTTCCTGCGCGACGTCGTGGAGCCGTCGCTCGCCGCGCTCGACACGGACATCGCAGCGTGGGCGGCCAGCAACGAAGGCGGCGCCCCGTTCGCCCACGCGGACGCGCAGGCCCTCCTGCAATCGACGGTCGAAGCGTTCTGTCTGGCCATCCAGTCGTTGTGGGAGCGCCAACTCCGCAGCTATTTGCGGGGCTGCGTTACATTCCCACCAGGCGATCTAGTTCTTCTCAACAGGATCGCCAAGGACGCATGGCCGCAGGTGCAGCGGCATTTCGAAAGCTTGCGGGGCATCCCCATGACCGCCTTCGACAGCTTTGCTGTCCTTGACCTGCTGCAGCTCATCGGTAACGCGTGCCGGCACGGCGACGGGCCGTCGTCGAAGACGCTCTTCCGGGAGCATCCCCTTCCCAATCCCGGGCCAAACCTTGCCGGCGGATCCGCCGCCACCCTCGTTCAGCAGCGTGGCCATCCCGCGCGAGTTGCTTCACCGCTTTGCGGACGCTGTGGCCTGGTTTTGGGAGGACATTGAGGTTATCTACTTGAACAGCATCCAGCCGACGAACGACGGCGTGCAACTGCGCCTGGCGGAGTTGTGTCGGGCGCGCGCGGCGCGGTCGCTCGACACCACCCCCGCTATGTCATTACGGAAAACGCGCGTGGTATGTCCGCGATGATGCTCTTACCTAGGGAGAAGGGTTGGCAATGAAGGAAGATATTCTTGAGCAGATGGTGGACGAGTACCTGCAGCACAAGGGCTATTTCACGCGGCATAACCTCAAGTTCCGCCCTGACAAGGGCCATGGCGACTACAAGTCAAGCGACGACTCAGTACACAGCGATATAGATGTGATTGGGATCCATCCGCTGAAAGACGGCCCAGACAAGGTGTGGGTGGTCAGTTGCAAAAGTTGGCAGGGCGGGTTTCGTCCAGAATGGTGGTGCGAAGCGATCAAACAGAACAAGAAGGTCTCGGGACGTGAAGCCTGGAGAGGCTTTCGAGAGCTTGTGAAACCGAAATGGGCGGAAGCCTTTAGAGCTGAAGTGCTTGCCGTGACCGGTGCAACGGCTTTCACCTATGTCACTGCCGTAACGCGACTGCATGGAGATCGAAGCAGCTGGGAATTGAATGCGACATTCCTTGAGAACCTCGCTGGAAATCCGATCCAGATCCTCACGTTCACGGAGATGCTGAAGGACTTGTATAGAACCATCAATACAACGCCGGCGACTTCTGAGGTCGGGCGCGTCCTGCAGTTGATCAAGGCATCAGGTTGGACGATCGGCGACTAGTGGCGTTCCGATCCGATCTTCCGCTGGCTTGCATCCGGGAGAGTCGACGTTGCACTGGGTTGCCGTCGATGACTCAGACGAGAATAATATGCGTGTTCGCCATCGACTTCAAAATTGACTATGCGTAGATCATTCCCTCTGTTAGCCGAAATCGGCTTCACGTGTCTTCTTGCGGGTTGCCTGATTCCGGAAAAATTCGTTGCCTCTGTCACAATGAAGGCAGATGGGGCGTACACGTACAAGTACGATGGTACGGCGACATTTTTGCCGGCGGCAATGCAGATCAAGGGGCAGGGCCCACTGTCCGAGAAGGATGAGCAGGGCCTCAAGCAAGAAGCGAACAAGATGGCCAAGGTCCCTGGCATCCAAAAGGCCAGCTATTTTGGCGCTGGTCGCTACGACCTGGCCATCGAGCGAGATCTGCGTGTGGGGGAATCCGCGCCTGTTCTGAAGGTTATCTCGGTCACGAGGGACAAGGAAGGCGTCTACACGATTGCGCCGGCGGTCCTACAGGAGAAGGATAAGGCTGGTCTTAGAGATCTCGGCATCAGGGTGGATGGCAAGTTCGAGGTTCGCTTGCCATCCAATGCCCAAGTTATCTCCCACAATGCCTCAGGCACGCCAGGACTGTTCAGCAAAGCCTACGTCTGGAATGTTGGCTCGATCGATGCCAATCCAAACATCAGATTCCGGCTCTAAGGGCAGCGCAGCCGTCGAGATGTAGAGGGGTGCGCCGTCGGCGGCAGTGTTTGCTTTCAGGCCTCAGGCCTCAGGCCTCAGGGATCAGAAACCTATCCCGATTCTTGCCGAGCCATACCGGGGCGCGGCCGCGGCCTGACCAGGTGGCACCTGTTTTGGGGTCCAGGTACTTCGGGGGCACTTCAGCTTTCGTGGCAGCAGCGGCTTTCTCGCTCAATGCCGGCCTACCGCGACGGCGCTTCGGTGCCAGATCGTCGGCAGTAAGTTCGTGCTCGGCCATAAGAGCACGGATCTTTTCGATCACGCCGGCGACTTCGGTCGCGCGGACTTCTACAATCTGAGCCTCGATTTTCTCTTTCTCGGCCAATAGTTGCTTGTATGTCGCCATGTTAGCTCTCCGCTGGAAAGGAATAAGCCTACAGTATTTCTTCCATTCGCGCGACGGGGCGGAGGCTATTATTAAATCTGCCTCAATGCAGTGATCTTGCACTTTGATGCAACCACCGCTTTCTCTTGCTGTAGTTCTCGCCAGCGCTTCTCGCACTCGCTCTGGTTGCTAAAGAAAAAATAGTCAACTCTCGCGAGTGAGTCAGGTTCAGTAGGCGCGACGATAAAATACCAGTCGCCGGAAGTGGCACCGTGAACGTCCGCCCGCTGGCCTGGTTGGCCATCGGTTGCGATGTAATGAACGGCGATCACCAACAAGATTGCAGTGAATGCAACTGCCCAACGGACTCGGTTCGCAAGGAGGGAAGCTTTTATCATCTGCAACTCGCGCAAATCATGGCCGGACGAATCGGGCCTCAGGATAACAGCGTCTCAATGCTGCTTGATCCCCCCCGACGGGCGACACCACATCGAACTGATACACTCGATTGGAAAGCTCGGGGATGGCAAGATTGCCTGCTGGCAGGACACCCGAGTAACTCCGAAGGTACCCTATGCAAGGTGATGCGTTGACCATCTCCCGACCACCGCTTTCACACGATGTAATCGAAACGGTTGTCGCCGCTGCGACGGACTCGCGTGGCCACAAGCAACTGATCGAAAAGCTTCGTCGCTCAACAGGTCTGGACCCTGTCTGGCTTGGCAATGTGCGAGACGGATTCTCGCTCGCGACGCCTCATTGTCTTGTCATCGCGCCAGATGGTACTTCCCTCGGCAAGTACCGTGATTGGTTGGAGGGAGAACTTGAGGAAGCCGGCGGCGATCCGGTGGCGGTCTGGCGTAAGCACAAGGACGGTGAGCTACGGTTTGCGGATGCGGAGATTCAGCGCATCTGCTTTGTTGCGCCTTACGGTACGGGGTCAGCGGAGTTCTACCAGATCATCGTTACCCGATATCAACATTGGATCGAGCGGGCACTATTTGGAGCGGATATATACGCCCAACCCAGGTCACTCGATAGCCTGTTGGAACAAACCAGCTGCAAGGGCGCGTCGCTGGATTCGCGTATTCCGTTCGGCGCCCCGTCCTACCATCTGGAGAGAATTGACGATCTCGCGGAGGTGTTGTGCCTTGAGAGCGAGTTGGACGACGCAGAAAAGGCTAAACAAGAACGCGTCATCATCCTGACACGTAATACTCGGACCGGTGAAGAACACTCAGCTCGGTACTTCGATAAGTACCCACAGTTGCGCGACCGCAAGCCGCGGCTGGCACGTTTTTTCGCTGACTGGGATCGATCGAGCGCGGGCCGGAACGGTGCCTCGCTCACTGACCACTGGGTTTTCGAGGTCAGCGACTATACGAACCCGCAGGACCAGTCTCGCCACCTTACAGTGATTCCGGCTTGGACCACGACGCGCAGGCTGCCAGAGGTCAAGGAGAAGCGCCGCGGATCCGTGTTAGCACTATGGGACGAGCTCCTCCGATTCGACGTGCGTGTTGGCCACGCATTTGCCTGGTTCTTCTTCGTGTTGCACGGCAATCGGCTTGGGTCTTGGGCGGGGGAGCAAATCCTGGCCGCGGCCGAGGCCGGCACCATCGTGTTGCCCGAGCACGACTACCGGGTCCTGAAGGATTGGAGCCGCGCGCCATACAGCTTCTGACAGCGGCGTCCCGATCTAGGCGCCTCGGCGCCTGCAGGAAGCCAGCAAGCGCTGGGATCCTTAAAAACACCATGCCATAATAGCAGTTATCCGCATGGAGCCGGGTGGCAAAAAAGGCCGCCCGGAGGCGGCCGTTGGGTTGCAGAATTTTGTTCTCGGCTCGTGGAATGCCGCCCAGCTGCTGCCGCGCCTGGCAGGCAGCCATCGGCTTTAGGGGTAGGTGATCTTCATCAAGTAGCGCAGCGCTGGCAGGCCCGACACTTCATCCGTGATTGCCTCAGTTGCTGCGGTCAAAGTCTCGCCAGCTACCTTCTGCGACGCTAGGTTGTCGGTGCCAACGATTGCTTCGATATAGAACGGCTTGGCTCCATTGCGCCCAAGACCGTGCTTCAGCTCTGCAATGGCGGCGCTCACGGTAGCCTTGGCGTTTCCCTGGGACCGATACACCTCTGGGACGGCGTAGCCGATCTGGAAGCACGGCGCTCCGTTGATGGGCTCAGTCAGTACGAACACTGCCAAGGCGCTTACCGTTTGCCCTTTGAGTCGTACATACGTGAGTCTGAGGGTTCCGTTCGGTTGATCCTGGTGGACGAACAAATCCTGGTCGAGGGCACCGCGCTGCACGTCAATGACGCCAAGAGAAAAATGCTCCTGGAATGATTTCAGGGAGTCGGTGGGATCTGTCATCGGCATAGTAGGCTCCAAGAATTGGCGTGACTGAAAGTCTACAGGGTGTCGATAGTCTGGCGATGGCGCCCGGACATCAGATAGTCGATACTTGTGGCGTGGCCATAGAGGTGCCCCTCATGCCGCCGCCGGCAAATCTCCACCCCTGTGAGGTTACCCCGCTTCCCGAGCATACGGCTAGTTGGCGAAGATCTCGTGGGAACAAAACATGCAAACCAACGGCGGTTGGTCATGATTCACACGCGGCCCAATCCTTCCTTGTTGGCAGCCTCCGAAGATTCCAACAAGCGTTTCTGCTCGGCCATGAGTGCGTCAAACCGCGGATTGCCCTCCTGGGCACTGCCGGCTATGGCCATATCGCTCGTTAGCTTGGCTATCTCTTCCAAACGCTGATTCCGAATGACATTAAGCCGCAAAACCTCTTGATGCATCTGTTCGGCTTGATGTTTGTGAGCCAGCTTCACGAGCCGCTCAATCTCCCCCGGGGAGCGGGCCTCCAACTCGAGATCACCTACCTTAAACCGCACTTTGCGACCATAGCGTGCGCCGATCCAGGCGGTCAGGGCTGTCACAACCGTGGCGGCATACGGTGCTAGGTCCTTGATGGCGAATTCGGCCAGCGGATAGCCCATGGCTGCGGCGGAATCGAATGCCATTCCCCTCTGGGAATAGGAAACTCCAGCAGACCTTAACGCCCCACTAAAAGTGTGCAACTCCGATTGAAACTCCGGCGAGTTCACCTCGGGGTCATCGGCCGCACGCCTCAATATGATCTCCACTCGCATCCCGCTGCTACTCATTACCTTTCTCCCAGTTGCCTTGGATGGGCATTTCTTGATCCCCTGCTCGGGGGGGCGTTTTCCTCATTCGGCGTTGCTTTGGTCACCCCGAGCGCTGCGCTGCAGGTCTGCGATGACGGCCCGGGTCTGCATGTCCGTGTCGATCGCCCGCTCGAATGGCATATCGCTGGGCAGCTCGATGCGCCAGCCGTCGGCATGCGGCTCCGCCAGCGACATTAGATGCCGGAAGCGGCGTGCGTCTTCACGGAAGCCGTCCAGCAAGGTCGCCAGCGTTTCCGCGCGTGCCTTCCAGTCTGTCTTGTCCCAGCTACGGTCCTCGTCCATCGTCGCCCTCTTGGCCGCTGTCTACCCCCGCCGAGGCGTTTCCCGTGGCGTCGATCGCCGGCGACATCACTTGCTCTTGTACAGCTGCACCCAGGCGATGATCTCGCCCAACTGGGCATTGTCCAGATGCTTGCAATTGGCGTAGACGGCGGCCGCCACGCGATTGCGATATTGCTCCGTGGTAGAGCCGACATCCTCATTGCCGTCCATGCCTGGTTGGCCGCCATCGGTCAGAACTCGGCGACCGTAGCGATCAACGAAGTGCGAAGGGCTGACAACAAGCTGCAGGTGCATGACGTTTCTCTTCGGTTGCCGGCCCGAGGTGGGCGTTATCCTCTGCTCCCCAGCTGGAGGCGTTTTCTCTTGGTGCCCTGGCGGGGGCGTTTTCTTGTTTTGGGAGCCGCAGCACGCCGACCAGTAATCGCCGTTATCGGCATGATGGCGAGACAAGAAAAGATCGCCCGGAGACGGCCCCTCTTATTCCAAGGATAGCTCCCTTCCCCCTTGGTGTCCTTTCCAGTCTATCGAGACGAACCGCGTCTTGTATCCGGACTTGAGCAGCTCTGTAGCAACGACATCGAAGGAGCAGCGCCCGTGCCGGGTCTGCACGCCACGCTGCGACCACCATTCCGCATGCTCGACGTCATCAGTCAGATTCTCGCCTCGCTTGACCTGGGGGCGTTGCTCATCGACGGAGGATCGGTCCCAATAGCCCCGGCGCAAATAGCGCCACCCTAGCTGGGTCTCAATCTGTAAGTAGAACCTCATGGACCATCCTTCCCTTGCCGGGGCGCTTTCTCAGCTTTGCGGCTCGGTTTCCGGGTCCGTGAAGCCCACGAGCCACTGAGTCCCATGGTCGAACAAAAAGGCCACCACGGTCCGATGCTTCTGGATGCCATTGGCGACCTTGCTCGCCGTGTGGTGTTGGGGATAGACCTTCGCAAGGCCGGGGGTAGCCGCGTACTGATACAGCAGGACGCCTGGCTGTGGCTCGGTGGCACGAGCTAGGAATTCGTCGCTGTCTGGGAGGTGCACAACATAGCCTATGAACTTGCACGTTTCCGGAAAGCCCATGTTGTCTCGGACGGATTCCGGTGTGGGAATCGATGCGGACGCACCGGCCACTCGTTGGTCACGACTACCACGTCGTTTGGCTTCACCCATCTGTTTTTGCTCCCTAATGCCCCCGACGGGGCGTTTCCATTCAATTCCAACTATCGACATGGAGGGCCGTGCCGAAAAAGCTGCTGGTGGGTGGCCACGTCATCAATTGGAGAGCCGTTCGGCCTATCGTCCAGCGGGGACACCACAGAAGTCGCCTAGTCCGGGCGGACCTGCTGGCAGTGCGCCCAAGCTCGTACGCTGGCGATCCCATGTGTTGAAGCCTCCGGCCGCATTGGCTCAACCATGGAATAAACCGTCACAACCTCGGCGCCGTCTCTTTGCCAATAGACCCCCTCGGTCACCAGGCCATTGGACATCCAGAAAAGATACTGCGCCCCCAGTTCGGGTGGCTTTCCTTCTTTAAAATGCAGTTGGTAGTCCATCTACTTGGTGCGGATACATGGGTGACAGGAACTTTTCCAGTCTTCCTCCGCGTTGTCAAGCTGGCTGGCCTTGTGTGGGTTCCCCAAAATAGTTGACAAGACAAGACGCTCTCTACAAATCAAAGTCCTATCCAACTTTTCTGAGAATTCGATGGCCACCGGTCTCAGAAAAGATGGAGAATCTCCTCCGCGCGGTGGTTCGGCCGCTACCCTGCATCTGCGGTATTGACTTCCCGAGCGAAGTTATGGAGCCTATCGGCAGAACAAAGAACGGGGATAGGGGGAAATAATGACCAGGAAACGCTGCTTCGCACTGGGGTGCGCCCTGTTACTGGCTGCGTTCATTAAGCCTGTGTTCGCGCAACAGCTTTCCGAGTCGGAGCAAGTGCTCGCGGGATTGAAACGCATTTCGAAAAGCGCGGACTACCCTGCCGAACTCACGATTCCCGATCCCTGGATCGCTGCCTGCCTTGAACTGACAACGCCCGATGCGATCCAGCAAAGCAGCGAAGCGGCATTGGCGGCCTATCAAGCGCTGTTGTCGAAGCGCGCCACCATGGACGCCGAGGGTTTCAAGCGTGAGGAAACGCGGCTGCGCAGAGCCGTCGACAGTGTAAGCACTGGTGGGCAGGGGCATGCCCGGACTTGGAAAGTCGGCGCGATGCAGGGCGGCAAACAGCAGTCGGTTCTCATTGAACGCAACGGGGTGAAGTGCGCGGGAGCTGTGTTGGGATCTGTCCACACGCATCCCGAAAAGATATCTATCGAGTCGCTGTCGGACAGGGACTTCACCAACCACATCGCGGAACACCGCTCCGTCAGCATCGTGCTCTACAGCGATCGGATGTGTGCGCTGGTCACCGCCCATGAGCCCGCTGATTCGCGACGGGCGACGGTCTTACCGAGATTCACGGCTACGTGGGTCGCCTATTCCCCCTGGCGCATCGAAGGTTTACACGATGCCGTGATTCGTCACGGGGCACATATGGCCGAAATGTTCGGTAGCGCCTACTACTGCGGCGCGCTGGGCAGCCGCCTGAACCGCATGACGCCGGCTGAGGTCGATCCTGAAAATCCAGTGCTGGTGCTCGCCGCGAAAGCATGGGTCGTCAGCATGAAGAACCGCGCCCCCGGGAAGTGGTCAGCGATCGACTTCCCCTACACCCCTGAAATCGATCCCGGGTTCAAGGCCTATCTCGAGAGAAATTTTGGATCGACGAAGGCCAGATGGGCGTTGGAAGGAACACGCCAGAACCTTTTCGAACAGATCATCCTGGAAATGTACCCCGACGGTGGCTACGCGACAGGGGGAACCTATATTGCAATTCCGGACCAACGGGATGAGTCCAACCTGCCCTATTCGATCTATTTCAAATGCAATCCGTTGGGTGCCGCCCCCCATGCGGGGAAGCTGAATTGCGGTGCCACCTATGGCCTGCGCGGCGAAAAGCTCCGCATGGCCGAGGTGGACTACTCGGAGGCCAATGGCATTGGCACCGCACTCGATCTTGATGGCCGTACACCCGGCAAATACTGGTCGATCGAGGTGAACACCAAGACGGCCGTCACTACCCAGGGCGAGGTCATTGTGCATGACGGCACCAATGCGTTCTTCGAAATCACCGGCAAAGGCTCGATGCAAACGCCGGAAGTGCTCTACGAAGGGCAAATGGTGCATGGAAAGCCCGACGGCAGCGGGAAAGTGCGTCTCGTCGGAGACGATCGCTGGTACTCCGCCACCGCCAAGGATGGCGTTATCACAAAAGGAAACCCGTTGAAATGAAACGCCTGATCCATGCGCTCGTCGCGCTGTCGCTGTGCTCGCCGCTGTGGGCGCGCGCGGAAGTCGACCTGACAAAGCTGACCTACTGGCACGAATGGGTCATGACGCGCACCGACTGGGGCGATCTCGTGCAAACGTATCAGGGAAACAGCTCTTACGATGGCATGTTCGGACTCGGCTGGTGCGCGGCCATGCACGTGTCCGATCCAAAGCTCCGTCTCAGCGGGTTCCACGTCGACCTGGAGCAGTGGCTGTCGCTGCGCGGCCAGGCGATCGTCAACAACCGATGCGGCACGGCCAGCCAGAAAGGCCGTGAAATCATGTTTCTGCCCACATATGCCACGAAGAAGATGCTCAGGGATATGTCCGTGGCGGACTACGTCAAGCAGATGAAGGACGACGAGACGCTTGAATTCATCCAGGTGGGCGTCAAAGCGGAAAGCGCGTCGCTGAAGCTCAGCCGCACCGGAATGCGCATCTTTCCTGTTGGTCGGCCGGAGATGGGTTTCAGTACGGATGGTGTATTGCAGGTTATCGCCGCCACGACCATCGTCCGGGATGCGCGCGGCCGTATCTCTGGGCTCCGGGAAGGCAATACCGATACCATCCGCTTCGCCTACGGCGAAGACAACCACGTCAAGTCGTTCCGTACCGACCAAGACTATCAGGGAACCTTCAAGTACGACGCGAACGGCCGTCAGGTCGAACACGAGAATGCCTGGAAGAAGACCTACCTGTTTGACTTCGACCCGGCCGGACGGCTCCAAAGCGTCCACTGGCCCGACGGCACTCAGGTAACCATGTTCTATCTCGGCAACACCAGCAAGATCGCCAGCTTCCTCGAACGTGACGGCAGCATGGAGACGTACCGGATCATTGAGGGCGACACGTCAACCGAGCGTCGAGTCCTGGCCGCGCGCATGAAGGACGGCGTCAAGATCCATGAATTCGACGCGCAGTACTGGTTCACGGAGAACGGCGACTTGAAACAGGCCCGCGTTCGTCAGCGGACCAAGGACTCGGAGTGGACGGCGCTTGATGAGACCTATTCCCTCCAGACCAATTGACCATCCCACCTCCACCGCCACCTCCACCGCCACCGCCACCGCCAGCGACGCCTACGCCGATCAGTACACTATGCGGCGCGCCGAGCGAGATAGCCGCGCTCGACCAGTACTTGCGGTTAACTCGTTTGCAAAGCCTTCCCGAATCGTCGTCGACTTGACGGCGACGACTGTCTTGTAGCGCCCCGAGGTCGGCTGTCGAGCATAACGGCATCGGCCGCGTGTTCGCCCGATTGATTCGTCGGTGTCGTAGTCGCAGTCGTCACAGTGATAGTCGGCCACGGCATCCGGCGCACAGGCCAACTTTGCACCGCAGCCGGCGCAAGGTTGCCAGACGATCCACTCACCAAAGCGCGCTTTACAGTCGCAGTCTTCCAGCGGGCGCGCGCTCGCGAGCGCAACGATGTCGGTGTCCTTCCATCCGCATTCCGCTTGCATGAAATCCCGCACGGCCTGGGCATCCGGGAAGAACGTGCCATTGAATGCTCCTTGCCCCTGGGGGCGTCTCCGGAAGACCCCTCGACCAGCACGCATGGGGTCTCTCGCCCTGTTTTGATGTCGAACGCTTAATCTCCGGCTGCGAAAGGGAGTATTAGCCGATATGCCGCGGCAGCAAGCCCGCGGCGGACCATCGCCGCTGTACAAAGGTGCGCGCGAAAGTAACTGCGTAGCTGCGTGTGGGATAACAGCGGCGTTCGCCAACCGTCTCCAAGCGGGCATTGGTTGTGCTTACCCGAAGGGCGTACTCGCAGCGTCTGACCCAGGGTCACAGGCCCCTTGTTGCCGTCGGGGCCATTCGGAGTGATCTCGGCGCTGGTTCTGCCTGCATTTGATCGGCAGGGAACTCGCGCAGAAAGCTGCGCGCGACTTCTGGATCCCGGCAGGTCAGCCAGTCGTCCCATTCCGCCCGCGGTACGATCACGATCATCCGTTTTTCCTTGCCCGGGGCGTGGAAGCGGTTCATCAACGGATGCGTGTCCGAGTTGATGGTCAGCATGGTGAAGCTGAACACCTCGCCGCCGGCCTCGCCCGGCCAAGCGCGCCACAAGCCGGCGATGGCGAACTCGGGCTCGTCCTTGAGCCAGATCCGCCAGCGCACGGACTTCGTTTGCCCTGCCTCATAGAACGGCTCGTGGAAACTCGCGGCCGGCACTAGGCAGAGCTGACCCTTCTTCCAAGGGCCGGAGAACGACCGCTTTTCGCCGACCGTCTCCGATCGCGCGTTGGTGGTGTCAAACTTGGCCACGCCCAGTGGGATGCGGGTCTTGGGCACCATGCCGAATGTGCCCATCAGCGCCTGGCGCGTGCCGTCGCCGCCTACGATGATCGGCGCGGCATAGTCTGGCCAGGTCTCCGGCGGGTAGTCGAGGGGTGGTGGCTCGACACCATAGACGTCGCGCAGCAGCTGGGATTGCACCGGAAGGTAGTTGTTACACATTGCCAGCTCTCCAGGAATCCTCGAAATCGTATCAGGAAGCGCGCCTTATCTAGCCCCGTCAGCAAAAATCACGGCCGCTGGTCGGCAGCCGCCCCAATAGCGGCGTGAGGTCTACCATCCGCTGCGCGACAAGGTGCCGAACCTCGCCTTCGCATTGCCATTGCCCGAGGACACCGATCAGGCGTGCCCCAAGGACTTCCTTGCGGTACCGCTCCAATACCGATGGCCACACGATGACGTTCACCGTACCGGTCTCGTCCTCGATGGTCATGAACAGGACCCCGTTCGCGGTCCCTGGCCGCTGCCGCACCGTGACGATGCCGGCGCCACGCGCGAGCTGGCGGTTCTGGTAGCCGAAGAGGGTCGATGCGGGCTCGAAGCGATGCGCGGCAAGTTGTGCGCGGAGCAAGGCGAGTGGGTGCCGGTTCAGTGTCAGCCCCATGGACCGGTAGTCCCCCACGATCTCCTCGCCCTCGCTTGGCGGCGCAAGGGTTGGCAGTTCCTCCGTCAGGTCCGCAGGACGCAACAAGTCCTTGTCGGGCACGGCAACGGAGGCCTGCCACAGGGCCTGGCGCCGGTCTCCGGTGAGGGCGCGCAGGGTGTTCCCCGCGGCGAGCACCTGGATGTCGTGCCGGTCCAATGACGCGCGGCGGGCCAGATCCGTGGTGCTGGTGAATGCGCGCACCGAGCGCGCGTCTTCGATGCGCAGAGCGGCTTCTTGCCGCATGCCACGCAGCAGGGACAGGCCAAGGCGGACCGCCGGCGGCCTGCGCTCGCGCGGCTCCAGCGTCGAATCCCAGCCACTGACGGTGATGTCTGCTGGCAGGACCTCGACGCCATGCCGCTTGGCATCCTGCACGAGCTGGGAGGGGCTGTAGAAGCCCATGGGCTGGCTGTTGAGCATGGCACAGAGAAAAGCCGCTGGCTCGTGGCGCTTGAGCCAGGCACTGGCGTAGACCAGTAGTGCAAAGCTGGCCGAGTGGCTTTCCGGGAAGCCATATTCGCCGAACCCCTGGATCTGTCGGAAGATGCTCTCGGCAAATTCGCGCTCGTAGCCACGCTCGAGCATGCCGGAGATGATGCGGTCGTAATAGCGTTCCAGTCCGCCCTTGCGCTTCCAGGCGGCCATGGCCCGACGCAGTTGGTCTGCCTCGCCGGCGGAGAAGCCGGCCGCGAGCATGGCCACCTGCATCACCTGTTCCTGGAAGATCGGCACGCCGAGCGTGCGCGACAGCGCCTTTTCCATATCCGGGCTGGGATAGGTCACCGGTTCCTTGCCTTGCCGGCGGCGCAAGTAGGGGTGCACCATGCCGCCCTGCACCGGGCCCGGCCGCACGATGGCGACCTCGACGACCAGGTCGTAGAAGGTGCGTGGCTGCAGCCGGGGCAGCATGGACATTTGCGCACGAGATTCGACCTGGAACACCCCAACGCTGTCGGCGTGGCACAGCATCTCGTAGGTGGCAGGATCCTCGGCGGGGATGTCCTGCAGTTCGAATACCTCACCGCGCTGCTCCGAGACGAGGTCTAGCGCGCGGTGGATGGCGGACAGCATGCCCAGCGCCAGCACATCGACCTTGAGCAGGCCTACGGCATCCAGATCATCCTTGTCCCACTGGATCACACTGCGATCCGGCATCGCCGCGTTCTCGATCGGCACGAGGCGCGAGAGTTTTCCCCGGGCTAGCACAAAACCGCCGGAATGCTGCGACAGATGCCGCGGAAAGCCCAGCAGCTGCGTCGCCATGTTGGCCCACCGCTGGGTCAGCTCGCTCTCGATATCGACGCCGCTTCCCGCAAAGCGCTTGAGCAGGTCCGCTTTGCCGTCAAACCAGTGATGGGCCTTCGCAACCAGGTCGACGATGGCGGGATCGACGCCCAAGGCCTTGCCGGACTCGCGCAGGGCGCTGCGCGGGCGGTAGGTTGCCACGGCCGCGGCGAGGGCCGCCCGCGTGCGGCCGTACTTGCGGTACAGATACTGGATGACTTCCTCGCGCCGCTGGTGCTCGAAGTCGACATCGATATCGGGGGGCTCGGCGCGCTCTTTCGAGATGAAGCGCTCGAACAGCAGGTTGCCGCGCGCCGGATCCACCTCGGTGACGCCGAGGCAGTAGCAAACGGCAGAGTTGGCGGCGGACCCTCGGCCCTGGCACAAGATGCGGTTTGAGCGGGCGAAGTTGACTATGTCGTATACGGTGAGGAAGTACCGTTCGTACTGCAGGTCGCGGATCAGCGCCAGTTCGTGCTCGATCTGCGCTTGCACGGCATGCGGGATCCCCTGCGGAAATCGTCGGTGCGCGCCGATGTAGGTCTCGCTGCGCAGGTAGTCTGCCGGGGAGATGCCATCCGGCACCACTTCTTCGGGGTATTCGTAGCGCAACTCATCCAACGAAAATTGGCAGAGATTGGCGATGTGCAGCGATTCGGTCAGCAGCCGGTGCGGGTAGACATTGGCCAAGCGTAGGCGCGAGCGCAGGTGCTGTTCTGCGTTGGGGGTCAGCTGGTACCCGCAATCGGGCACGGCCTTGCCCAGGCGGATGGCGCTCAGCACGTCATGGAGCGGCTTGCGTGAGCGTACGTGCATCTGCACGTGTCCGGTGGCTACAACGCGCAGGTGATTGGCCGCGGCCGCTTCCATGACGCCCGCCCGATGGATGTCGTCCATGGCGCGGTACAACAGGGTCAGGCTCATCCACGCGCGACCCGGGAAGGTGGCCGTGATCCATGCGGCTTGGGTGTCCAGCCGCTCCGCCGGCGTGCAGTACTCCGGCGTGAAGATGATCGTGCAGTCGGGCAGGCCTCGCAGGTGCGCGTAGTCACCTTCCGGGGCATCCAGATCCCGGCGGGTAAGCAGGTAGGCGCCCTTTGCCGTACGGATACGGGCCAGCGTGATCAGCTCGCAGAGGTTGCCGTAGCCCTCGCGATTGCGGGCGAGGGCGACAAAGGAGACACAGGGGCTGCCGTCCGCATTGACCAGGCGAAACGATGCGCCGACTAGCAGCTTGAGCCCGTGCTTCTTGGCTTCCGCATGTGCCCGGACGATGCCGGCCAACGAACATTCGTCGGTGATGGCGAGCGCGCTGTAGCCCAGTTGCACGGCGCGCTCGACCAGCTCTTCCGCACGGGAGGCGCCTTCCAGGAAAGAGAAATTCGAGAGGCAGTGAAGCTCGGCATAGTCGGGCAAGCCGCCGCCGGTGCGCAGGGATTCCATGCCGCCACCTTCACCCGAACAGCCCGTGCAGGTACCACGTGGCCTCATCGCCGTCCCGGCTGCCCATGCGTTCCTGATAGACCCAGTAATGGGCGTGATCGCGGCCCTCGGCCACGTAATAGTCGCGCGTCACGAGCTCGCCGCTCCACCAGCCGGCCTCGATACGCTCCGGGGGAGAGACCATGCGCAGGGGCGAGCCATAGAACGGGCGGTGGTCGCGGATCAGCAAGGCAATCGGCTTGTCCAGCAGCCAGGTCGGGCGGGGCAGGGCGGGCGCCGCCGCGCTAGGCCGGGGTTTCCCGACGGCCGGCACCCAGGTGTTGGCTACCTCCGGCCGGTAGTCCGCACGCAACTCCGGCCGCAGGATGTTGTAGGCGCCAAGCCGTGCCGCGAGCAGCTCCATCACCCGGGCGTGGTCCTCGGGCGTGCCGCCGGGCTCAGGAAACAGCGATTCGCTCGGCGGCGCCTTGGCCTGCACGTCGGTGACGGACAGGCGCACCGCGATCATGGGGGCATCGACCTGCAGCTGCGCCAGCCGCTCTCGCAGCAAGCGCATCAGGTGATCCTCGCTCCAGCTGGGCTCTGCCAGCGCGATCTCGATGACGGTTGGCGCCAGCGCCTCGCGGCCGCGCTCGTGTTTGAGTTCCACCAGGACTTTGGTGACCGCCAAGTGGTGCGCGGCCAGCCAGCCCAGCATCTGCACGATGAGCCCGCGGCTGTAGAGCAGGGTGGCCTCCGCATGCTCGATGCGATCGGGGAGGTCGACCTGCGCGGAGAAGGTTGGCGGGGCCTGTAGCCATTCGAAGATCTCTGGCGCCTGGCCCAGGGCGCGATCCATCGTCTCGTTCAGTTCGCGGCCGCACCGACGCTGCAGCCCGGCCCGTGGCAGCCGGCGAATATCGCCAAGGCAACGACACCCCAGTCCATCCAGCCATTCCAGGAATGGCCGTGCGGCGGGCAGGGTGCCGACGGCGAGGGCGCCCAGCCGGCGTTCCAATGCCTCGATCTTGAGTGTGCTTCCACCGCCGGCGTGGGCCAACAGCCAAGCGCCTTGGGCCGTCGGCGCACAGCCGCAGGCCGCGCTGAACCCCAGCGCAGCGACCGAGGCGCGCATGCGGTGGCGCAACTGGCGGATGCCGCCGAACAGCCGCAGGCTGGCCGACACGTCGACCAGCACGGACGCTTCCTCGGCATGCACCACGTTGGGCGCGAACTGCAGGAGCGCCATGGCCACACGCTGCAGAGCGTCGGCTTCCTTCTCCGGGGCCCGATCGTATAGCAGGGTCTGCGGCGCGATGGTCAGCACACCGCCGCGGCGCATCTGCGGGCGGACGCCAGCCTCCGCCGCCAGGCGTGAGCCGAGGTGGACGCGTTCCTTGTCCAACACCGCCACAGCCAACTCAGTGGACCAATTCGGCCGGAAGACTTCGAGTGGCAGGGACGAGAGGTGCAGGCAGATCCAGAGGCGCAACATGACGGTGAAGCAGGATCGGCGACGGTTCCAGCAGGACGCGCACGGGCAGGTCCTGCTGCGGGCCGCGCCGCTTGATGAAGGAGAGATCGACGCCGCCGGCGGCGGGCGCAACCCCGATGCGCAGGGGCGCTGGCGACGCGTCGCGTGCACAGGCCAGGGGCCGCATGAGGAAAAACAGCGCCTCGCCACTCTGCGCGGCCAGGTGCAGGCGGCGCAGCGCGTCATTGCGGATATGGGTCTGCCAAAGCAGAACCGCGCCGCAAGTGCCGGCGCGCAGCAACTGCTCGGTGGCCCAAAGGGCATCGGCCGTACGCTGGCTGCGAATCCACAGCAGACGTTCGGGCGGCACGCCCCAACTGGCCAATGCGAGCGCCTGGGGCGTTTGCGGCGGTTGAATCAGGGCGATAGGCCGCTTACAGACCTCCGCCAGTGCGGGGCGCAGCAGGCGAAGCTCTCCCACACCCGGCTGGCGCACCAGAAGTTCGACCAGCGACGCCGTTGGCCAACCGCCACCCGGCAACTCGGCCGTCAGCACCGGATAGCCGGTGGCGACGGTGCGACCGTTCGCCCGGGCCAACTGGGCGGCTAACCAAAGGGCAGGATGGATGGATTCTGGATTGGGCGTCGGCATGGCGATTGGTTGAGTCCATGCAACCCAGTTTACTGTATATATATACAGTGGTCACGGATTTCTTCTCCCGAGCTTGAAAGTGCCTTAAGGGCCGCGTATTGAGCGGGCACCGTCGAGGTTTTACTCGGGGGCGTCTCCGAAGACCCGGATGGCTAGGTCGTGCTCGAATTTGGTTGACCAAGAATCACGAGACCCTGCCGCGTACTGCATCAATACGCCTGTCTCTGGCCTCAGCACGCTGACCAGGCGTTCCTGTTCCCCGGTCATGTCGCAGACGCTAAAGTCGGCGGCGATGAACCCGTGCCGACGACAGGCGTTGGTAAAGGCTTCGCGCTCCGCGGCAGGAAACGCATCTAGGGTTGCCATGGCAAATCCTCCAATCGACTAGCCAGCTAGCTTGCGGATGGCCGCACCAATTTGTTGCACCTTTCTAGTATCGGCGTACTCCGCCCACGGATCGACGTAGCCGGCGGCTTCCACGCGCTGCAGGGCGGTCTGGATCGTCCAATGATCGCCCGCTGTCAGTGCCTCCAGTTCCTCCCAGGATGCCGGCATCGAAACCCCGAGACCCGGCCGTGCGCGTGCAGAGAATGCGGACACCGTCGTCGCCCCTTGGCCGTTGCGCAGGTAGTCGATGTAGATCTTCCCAATCCGATTGCGCGGCCCGCTCTTAGAAACGAAGCGCTGCGGAATGGTCTGGGCGATATGAAGAACGACATCTTGTGAGAACTTCTTCACCGTGATCCACGGAAGTTTGGGCGCCATGGGCACAACGACATGCAGGCCTTTGCCACCACTGGTCTTGAGAAAGCTCACCAGGCCAAGCTCATCCAGCATAGACTTCGTCAGCATGGCGGCGTCAAGCATGTGCCGCCATGGCACGCCATCACCGGGGTCCAGGTCGAAGATGACGCGATCCGGCTTGTCGATGGCACGCTTGGTCGCATTCCATGTATGGAACTCGATCACGTTCAGTTGCGCTGCGGCGACAATGGCCGTCTGGCTGGCGATCTCCAGGAGTGGCGGATGCCCAGCCCATAGGCTGGCATTGAGGACGTTGATCCCCGGGATCTTGATAGTCTCGGCGTGCTTCTGAAAGAACAGCTGGCCGTCGATGCCCGTTGGCCCGCGTACCAAGGCCACAGGGCGCCCGCGGAGGTGAGGCAGCAGGTGCGGCGCGATGGCTTCGTAGAAACCGACCAGGTCACCTTTCGTCATTCCGGTCGACGGGTCAATCACACGTTCCGCGTTGGATACCTTGACCGAGCGCGCTGGCCGAGGCCGGGGCTGTTCCACATCGACCGGCTGCTCTCTTGTCACGTTGCCGGCTGTCTTGTCGGCGCGCAAGGCATGAAAGACAGGATGCCGGATTCGGCCTTCTTTGGTCCACTCGGCAAACGAGATCTCGGCCACCAGCTTCGGCTTGACCCATCGGGCGGCTAAGCGCGGTGGTGGCTTTCCAAAGGGGCAGACTGGCCCTTCCAGTTCGGTCAGCATGGCGAGCAACTTGGTCAACATGGGCGAATCCAGACCGCTGCCAACGCTGCCCGCGTAGTGCAGTTTCCCGGTTTGATCGTGCACGCCAAGCAGTAGCGCGCCGAGGCCTAGTCGGCTTCCCTTCGGGGCCGTGAATCCGCAGATGACGAATTCTTGCCGCTGTTTGCATTTGAGCTTGATCCAGCTGGGCGCCCGGGCGGAGACATACGGCGCGTCGACGCGCTTGCCAATCAGGCCCTCCAAGCCCATCTGGCACGCCGCGGCAAGAAGGTCGTCAGGCGTGCCCTCAAAGTCCGCGCTGTACCTGACTCGCGTCGCAGCTGGCACGGCTATCACCTCCTTGAGCAGCGCCCTGCGCTCGGCCAACGGGACCTGTCGTAGGTCGTGGCCGTGGAAGAAGGGGAGGTCAAAGACGAAGTACTGGATGTCCTCCACCTTCGATCTATCAAACGCATTCTGCAGCGCCTGGAAGTCCGTGGTGCCCTTGTCGCTGAGTATCACGATCTCCCCATCCAGCCAGGCGGAACCGAGGCCAAGAGCGCGAATCTCCGCCGCAAGCGATTTGAGGCGCGATGTCCAGTCATGGCCGTTTCTTGTGAAGAGACGGACATCGTCGCCGTCGACCCTTGCCAACAACCGATTGCCGTCGAACTTGATCTCAAAGGCCCATTGTTCGGCGTTGCGCGGCACCGCAGAAGCGAGCGTCGCCAGTTGCGGGGCCAACGCAAGCGGAAGGGGGGCGGGGCGTGCTGCAGCGGGTACGAGTCGGCCCTGCCCCGGGCGCGAGCGACGCTGCTTTGGCACGGCAGTCTTCGCGTTACCGCCGGCAGCCGATTTGCTGTTGCCCTGGGCCAGCACGCTGTCCGGCAGGGCCTCGGTGATGTCGTACTCGGCGGCAGAGCGCGCAAACGCATCCCGCTCCTTGATCAAGAGCCACGGTTCCTGACGCTCGTCGCCGTGGCCGTGCATTCTGACCAAGGTCCAATGACCATGTAGCTTCTCACCTTGCAGCTCGAACTTCAGCTTGCCGCTCTGGTAGCCGGCCACCGGATCGCCGACCGGCATCCACGTCCCTCGATCCCAAACGATGACTGTGCCGGCCCCGTACTCCTTGGGTGGGATCACGCCTTCGAAGCTCGCATAATCCAGCGGGTGATCCTCGACATGCACGGCCATCCGCTTCTCTGCGGGATCCAGGCTGGGTCCCTTGGGGACCGCCCAACTCTTGAGGGTACCCTCAAGCTCGAGACGAAAATCGTAGTGGAGCCGGCGAGCCGCATGCTTCTGCACGACAAAGCTCAGTGCGCCGCTGGCGGCGCTCGCGGCGGACACCTGGCCGCTCGGCTCCGTCGTCGCGGCGAAGTCCCGCTTCTGACGGTATCGCTCCAGGCTCCGCGCGTTGGTAGAGGCCGACTTAGCCATGGACTGAGTTCACAAACCGGGCGGCGCGGGTTTTACCCTTTCACCTCGCGGGGATCGTGCCCGTAACTGTTGCGCATGCGGATCTGCCCGTCTCGCCCATGGACCAGCAACTCGACGCTGTCCTGCTTTGCCTCCGTCGTGCCGGCCGCGATGGCGTCCTCTAGGTCGTCATGCGCAGAAGAGGGCTCGTGGGCGCCCTCGCGTACGACATGCCATTTATCGCCGTGTGGAACGACATGCACATTCTTGTTCGCCATGACTGTCTCCGTTTCGTCGTCCTCTGTGATCGCAGTATTTCCCCGTCCTAAGCGAACGGCAATAAGCCGCTGTCCGACACTGGGTATCGCACTGGTCGCCATGTAAGTCCGACAAAAATTACACGCACATGTTCTGCCACGAAGTGCTCGCCTATCCGCAAAGTGACAGTGGAACGCCGCAGGTTCGTCGGGCACGATCTAAGCTAGATCGGTGTACTCCCGACCCGTACGGTGATCGCCATGGCTGCCCGTTCCATTGCTTCCCTCTCTCTCAGCTTCGGCCTCGTGTCGATCCCCGTGAAGATTTTCAGTGCCACGGAAAGCAACTCGGGGGTCGGCTTCAATCTGCTGCACAAGGGATGCGGTTCCAGGCTCAAGCAGCAGTATGTGTGCATCCGCGAAGATGTGGTGGTTGAGCGGTCCGAGATGGTCAAAGGCTATGAGTTCGAAGCTGACCACTACGCTGTGTTTGAGCCGGATGAACTGAAGGCGTTGGAAGACGAGGCGAAGCACACGATCGATATCGTCTCATTCATGCCGGCCGGAGCCGTCGACCCCATCTATTTCGACAAGGCCTACTACTTGGGCCCGGACAAGCGCGGTGGTAAGCCATACAACTTGTTGGCCGAAGCCATGCGAAAGACGGGGACCTGTGCGCTCGCGCAGTGGGTCTGGAAAGGCAAGCAGTACATGGTGCAGGTGCGGGCGGTCGACGAGGGCCTGGTGCTCCAGCAACTCCTCTATGCTGACGAGGTCAGATCGATGCTGGATCTGCACGTGGAGAAAGCTGAGGTCCAGCCAGCCGAGCTGGCCTTGGCGGAACAGCTGATCGAACAGAACTCGGTGGAAGGGTATGACCCGACGGCCTACAAGGATGAGGAGAAAGACCGCATCTTGGCGGCGATCGACAAGAAGATCGCCGGCAAGAAGATCGCCGTGAGCGAGGAGCGAAGCGAACCGCGGCAGGGCGCGGAAGTGATAGACCTGATGGAGGCCCTGCGCGCAAGCATGGCCCAGCGCAAACAGGGCGGAACGAAGGCACCGGCCTCAGCGGCTGCAGCGGAGGGCAAGAGAAAGAAGACCGGGAAGCGTGCCACTGCGGCGCCAGCGCCCGCTCCCGCCAAGCGAGCTTCAGCGGCGAAAAAGTGACGGGCCGATGCCGACGTACACCCTGAAGGACGCCGAGACGATGCTGGGCATCCCGCGTTCGGTGGCCACCAGGCTGGTCACCGAGGGGATCATCACGCCCACACGCGGGCCGCGCCGGAAGCTTCTCTTCACGTTTCAGGACATGGTGCTTCTCCGGACTGCCAATTCGCTGCATGGCGCCAAGATCCCAACGCGGCTGATTGTCCGCGCGCTGGCGAGGGTGAAGGCTTCTCGCGGCACTGGCCAGCCGCTGACCGGTGTGCGGATTCGTGCGATGGGCAACGAAGTGGCGACAAAGGACGAGGGTAGGGGATGGCAGGCTGTGTCGGGCCAGATGCTGATGGACTTTGAGCCAGGTGAACCGGGCGCGGCGGTCGTGGAGTCTCTGCACGATGCACGGGCGCCGGAGGCCGACGCGCAGGATTGGTTTCTCATCGGTGCCGAGCTGGAAACGGAGAAGCCGATCGACGCCGAGGCAGCATACCGGCGGGCCTTGGCGGAGGATCCAACATTTCTGGATCCCTATCTCAACCTGGGCTGCATGCTGTGCGACGCGCGCCGGTTTGGCGAGGCGACCGAACTGTACCGCTCTGGCATCTCACAGCTGCCGAGCGAACCGTTGCTCCATTTCAACCTGGCCGTGGCGCTTGAGGACCAGGAACGCCCCGGGGAGGCACTCACCAGCTATGAGCGCTGCATCCAATTGGCGCCGGATTTTGCCGACGCGCACTTCAACGCCGCTCGTATCTACGAGACGCTCGGCAATGGTATGCGGGCGATCCGACATTTCAATGAGTATCGGAAGCTGCAGCGTTAGCGCGGCCTTCATGCCACTACCCCGGCGCGCCTCAATCGAGGCAAAGACCTGCGTGGTCGAGGAGTCGCTCACCTACACCGTTCAGCGCCTCAAGAGCGCGCGGGGGAGCGGTGTGAGCAGGCCGCTAAGCGCTGCGGCCTGCCGTAGTAGCAGTCGACAGACCGATTTTGGCCCGACAGATGCGCGAGACCATGGATCGGGCCAACGCAAGATTGATCGCTGCTGGGCCCTCCAGGAGTCGCGACAATGCGATCACGATGAAAGTTCGTTGCGTCTCGATCTTGATGATCAGTTGGCAGTATTAAAGCGGATTTGACCATCGCTACCGTGCACCAGCAATTCCACTTTCTCGCGCTGAGCGAGCGCGCTCCCTGCTTTGATCGCGTCTTCCTGGGTTTCATAGTGGAATAGTGCACGTAACGCCCCTTCCCGCTTGACGTCCCAGCCTGTGCCATGAGGTATGACATGGAAATTGCCCTTGTGTGTCATGGCGATCTCCTAGAAAACAACTTCGGTCACGCCGCTAACGGGAGCGGCTGCCGAATATACCGCAGCAGGCCGCTCGGCTCCTCGATGATCAGGTCTACTCCATGGCGGGCCGCTATGGCGCTTCCGACACTCAAGGCTTCGCCTACTTCTTCAAATTCCAGGATCGCAATGGCCGCACCACATGTTTTCAAGACCCAACCTGCACGCACTGCACAGACCATAATGTCTCTTCGCATCTCAGCTTCCACTTGACGGACATGCCTGAAGCGTAGGGAAGGCTTGTAAAAAATGCCATCGGGCACTGTCCTACTTAGTCGACGGTGAAGGCAATTCGCGCAGCCGTTCAAGCGCTTCAAGCGCAGTATTGCAGTCGTCTTCGCCGCGCAGTCGCTGGGTGTCGATGTAAATCAGTATCGATCTCACCACAATGTTCTTGTCCTCACATCGGGACGATGCCCCTGAGACGCACTCGATCTCAAGCTCCGATCGCAAGCTCTCGCGGACGAGGTCAATAAACAACGTGCAGGCGGAGGGGTACAAACTGCTCTCGGATGACGCAGCAGGAAGGCCGGCTGCAACAGCCACCGGCCACAGGATGCAGAGCTGAAACGTCAAGGTGATCAATCGCATTTTCTGCGACGGGGCTGTTGTGGAGGTGCAGATATCGCAAGACGTCCGCCTGCAACTGTGGCGGTGATCCCGGCTATCACCCCCATGGGACCCTCGGACAGATGTGGATCGCGTCCGGGCACATGATAGGAATGCATGTCTCTCACCCAAGGGTGTCATCGCTGATAGCTGTCCCTGCTGCTTAGTCAAAGAATATATACGCGGGAGGTAAGGCGGAGGGACTCGGCGACGCAGCCTGTGTTCAGGACGAGGTCGGCGGACATCAGTGTGCAACCTCGCACGGCGACAGGAACGGGTTCTCGGCCTTCGGCCATTTTTGCGATGGGATATCCAGCGTGAGCTATTCCGCTACCAATCTCCCAGAAGTCTGGACTGTCCAGTGCACAACAACCTTGTCGAAGGCTTCGCGAGCAAGCCCTTTGCCGACCCTGGAACACCGTCTCGACGAGGCCCGTCGCCTTGAGTCCGATGTGGAGTACTAGCCCGTGGCTGGTGGCTTTCGGTCCCCGTCGGCCTACGTAACGTTACCGATGGCGACTAGAATGGCAGTCTGAGAACCCGGAGAGCGCAGTACACCTTTGCTTTGTCGCCGTCGTCACTCGACAAGGGTGGGACGGATATTCCAATGCCCCGCCGAGGCGCTTATAGGACTGACAGGCCCATGCTTACCGCCGTGACGGGATCCATACTGCTTGAGGCGAGTTATATCGATGGCCATCACGAGGAGGCACGTTTCCCGTGTGAGGTGATTGAGATGACCCTCAACTTTTCCTGCCCTACTTTAATGGTGCGCGGCGTGGCCGTCCAACATCTGGTTGCTCTGAGATGGACGCCAGATCGAATCTCGTTCGTCGTTCCCGAAGTGGCGCAACTTTGGACATTTAAGCTCAGGGAACGACCCATCGCTATCGGCCCGCGCATGGCGCGTTTCGAACTAGCCAGCGCATTACCATTCACAAATTCCCCCGGCGATATTTGATGTATGACGTTGACGAAAGTCAGGGCATAGCTATCGAACGATCTGGCCGAGTTCTGAAGTTCGCCTTGTCTTCAACGCCGTAAACGTTTGCATTCTCGGCTAGGCTCGAGAGCGCTTGGTATGAACGCTGCCACAGCGAGTTGTGGCAGCCGTACAACGTTAGGGGCGGGCTTTCCTATTTGCCTATCAGTGCAGTACTGTGGAAGCTCTTGGGCATCAGGGAATACCATGCACAACAACAAGATGATCGAGACAGGGACACGGGTAGGGCGACTAGTAACGCTGGGTCCCCAATACAAGGTGGGGGATGCCTATTTCTGCGATTGCCGATGCGATTGTGGCGCGCTGAAGACGATCCGGACCAACAACCTCAGGAGTGGCGCAACCAAGTCATGCGGCCGCCTGCTGAAGGAGCTGAGAGAGGGGGCGATGCGATCAAGCGGCAACCCGGTGCATGCTCGCTGGGCGCAAGACAATAGAGCGCCCTAGGCTGCCGATCTCCTACGTCGCCCCCATCGTCCTGAGGCAAGCGTCGTGCGCAATGCGCGGGACCCAAGATCAAGAACCGTTCAGTATCGGCGCTGGATGCCCGTGTGCCTTTGCGATCCTCGGCCTCGTGGCTGAAGTGGTTTCGTCTGATCCGGCCGTCACGACCGTGAACGACGTGTTCGACCCCGCTCTGCTTCGCCCTTTCTGCGACAGCCTATCGGCCCGCAACCATGCCGACCACGTGGATGCAGGCGTTTCGAAAGCAAGAGGTGCTGGATTTTCCGATTTTCTGATGTGCTGCCGGGCGCAGAGACGCCAACGCGGCTTATGGGTCTAAAATACTCAGGTTCTGCGTCTATCTACTGTGAGAAACCGAAATTCGCCGGACTGCGATTCGCGAAGAATCAATAGCTTAACCGCTAATTCCGTTGCGACTCGGCTGTCTTAGTACCGGAATTAGCTGGACTGCCGTGACGACAAGCGCGAAATAGCTGGACCGCCGTGCGGGCGCATTTTTGCGCACAGTTCGCAGATTTCCACCCCAACCGCCGAGTGCGAACCCGTTGCGGTGCTCCTCACCGGTTGTTAAAGGCTCTTGCCGCCCCGCTGACATTGGCGTTTGCCTCAACGCATGACCGAAGTTGGCCCGGGAAGGACCTCCGCCGTTAGCTTCTCGGTCAACTCTTCGACCTTTTTCAGCCAGTTGAGGGCATCTCCTTATACAAAAGTCCAGCGTCCTGACCGGGCGCAGTGCGACCAGAATTTGATGGGACTTGGGCGGGAGGGGTTGTAAACTCGTGCGGATTCGCGTTTACTCCTGGCTTTTTTGAGCGCGAATGAACAACGAGTCGGGGGC
>NZ_JBFTOX010000050.1:0-73387 GCF_056398185.1 Cupriavidus sp. 05L310 | reverse complement strand
GCCGCGCGCCTGCGCGCGCGCGGCCCCGAGTGGGAAAGCCGGGCCGCGGTGCTCGCCAGCGCCTCGGCGCACTGGCTGCGCCATACCGCGGGGTCACACATGACCGACCAGCAGGTGGATCTGCGGTTTGTGAGGGACAATTTCGGGCACGCATCGATTTCTACCACCAGCGCTTACCTGCACACGGAGGACGATGCGCGGCATGAGGCCACGCAGGAACGCCACCGGATCGGGTGGACACGCGAAGGGTGACGCGTCGCCCTCGCCAGGATTCCTCGGTTTTCCGAGGCCACGCGGCTACGTGGGCGGCAAGGTGAATCGCGAGGGACGGCTACAATCTCAGCTCGTTTTAATGGCTGGGCATGATGGGCTTCGAACAACTGGCGGCACTGAAGGAACAACTGGCAAAGCAGGCGAAGGCCGCGCCACCGGCCAACACGCGTCGTGCATCCCCGAAGGTTTCGGCCCGCCCAGCGAAACCCGTTAAGCCTGTCGACCCGGTACTGCAAGCCATCGTGAAGCTGCAAAAACGCTTCCCGCAAACCTTTCCGAAGAGTCCGGCACCCAAGGTACCGCTCAAGATCGGCATCTTCGAGGACCTCGTCCAGCACGCGCAGGAACTCGGCCTAACGGAGTCGGTGTTGCGCGATGCAATCCGGACCTGGTGCCGCGGCACCCGCTACTGGGCCTGTCTGGTGGAAGGCACACCGCGCGTGGATCTGGCGGGTCAGGCGGCGGGACACGTGGCCCAGGCCGATGCGAAGCGGGCGCAGGGACTGCAAGCCCAACGTGCGGCGCGCGCGTTATCTCGCCCCGAAACCGCGTCGAAACCCAGCTGAACTGGGATAGGCGCCCGCCTTGTCGGCGCGGACGTCGGGCGACCACAGATTCCAGGGCTGCGTACACAAGTGTCGGCACGATGACGAACACGCGCGAGCCCCCCGGGTTCAACGCAGGGCCGTCGCCGACCACAGCGTCGAGGGTGGTGACCGGCAGCAGATGCCGGGACACTGCTGGATCGGAGGGATGCCAAGCGCGAGCTATCCCCATATTCCTGCTAGGCCCTTGTTAATTTGAGCCGGGATCAAAATCTTGGCGATTAATTGCGTTTTAGACCCGGGTAGCCTGGTCAGATCTGTTCTGCTTGTTGGTCGGTGCCGGTTTGGCCATGCTGGCCCGATGCATTTTCTGTGACGCACGGCGTCGATCTCGAGCGCCGAGATGCGGCGGGGCGAGAGTTCCCCGTTCAAAGCCGCCACCCCGACCTGCACCATGCAGTGCGCCCCTTCTGCGGCGAGCCTTTGAGCCACAAGGACCGTCGCTCGACGGTGCTGCGCACTGTGTACGGCAGAATAAAGGTAAAGAGTCTGCGGCTGTGGGCGTGTGCTTGCCAGCGGTCTGCGTGCACACCGCCGCGTGTGGTGCACCCTTCGTCCACTGCCCTGACTAACCTGGTCACGCCCGCCGACAATGAGTTTGGCCCGAGAGCCACCACTCCACCTGTTTCGAAACCAGTTCGGCCTGCACCTTGGCCAGCAGCGACCGTCCCTCCGCGAGCGTCAAGCCCAGTTGGGCGAGACTGCAGTCGCGGCGCTCAACCACGGCCAGTATTCAGTCCCCGTCATTGACCGTGTCGCTGTCCTCGTCGAACAACCTTGCTTCGATGGTCAGCCGCATGGTTTGCTCCCACCGTTGCGATACTGATCAGCGTATCCCACCCGAAACCGATGCCGCGCCCAGATGCCCGAGCTGCCCTCCCCTGGAGCCTCCCCAGGTTTTGCACGCTCTCCTCTACCCCATGGGAAGTGTCGAATTCGACTTGATCTCTCAAACGGGATACGGCTCACGCCGCTCACCACTGTCGCCGACGATTCCCGCAGCAGGCTCAGAAGCGGGCTCGCACCGTGGCGTCCGGTAACGCCACGTGCTCGCATCAATGACGTGTCGGTCATCGCGGCGCTGCCGTTCCCTTTAAAGGGCAGAACCGTTTCTTCGCGAGCTCCGCGCGCATGTATCGGCTTGGAGGCTCAGAAGTGCGTCTCGATGGCCATCCTGGCGCCCTCGGGCACCGCGTTCGGAATGACCAGGTGCGCAAGGATCTCGTAGCCCCGAGCGGCCGCCACTGCCGTGGGATTCACCAGCCGCTTCGGGCCTCCCAACCACGCAAAATGATCCTTCCCGTCGTCACTACTGAACCAGGCAAAGTCACCGATGCGGTCAAGGCCGCACTTCACCATCCTTAGCAGCGCCAGGGCTTCCGCCGAAACACCTAGGTGGCGTGCTGTGTCATGAATGACCGTGCCCAGATTGCGGAGCTTGCTGGTCGAAGTGGTTTCCCCATTCGACTGGTCAGGTAACAGCTCGACAACCAGAATCCCCCTGTGCGCGGTGATGCGTGCATGCTGCATAGCTTCCTCTCAACCGATGCCCGTCGCCTTACGGCCTTATGCATTTAGCTAGCAAGTTTGCGGCCAGGTCTTGCATAAGGTGCCGGTTACAGTCCTCGCATGACATTCCGACCCCGCTTTCACATGCGAAGGCGGCACAGGGGCACGGCGATCGACGCCCGGCGCCGCCTCGCCAAGCCTGGCCTGTTCGATAACCCCGGTGTGGTGTTGTTGGCGCGGTGTTGGTATCGGCCCGGCAGTTCCCGCAGACCGTTGGACCGCAGGCGACTCACACGGCAAGATCGGAAACGGATTGATCTCGTTGTTGCCGCCGTCGTTACGGCAAGCCAGGCACGAAACTGGTGCATTCGTTCAACGCCGCCGGGAGAAGTCCCAGCATGCACAGCGCGCCTGCCATCGTGTTCGACGAATATTCCTAGCGGATTGCGAGCGCCAATCCACCCCGTGTCGCGTCGCAACGACTCCAGCCTTTACGAGAAAAAAAGAGGACTCCGCAGCTTCGCCTTTCCGAAAGCTGTACGATAGACCAATGACTTCGTGTCCTTGGCCGCGAGTCGTCTTCCGCACGTTTTACAGCGGGACGCCGCATCGATGAACTGGTCGACCTGCTCACTCAAGACCACCGCCTGAATCTGTCGCACCAGTTCATGCGTCTCGCGAATGAACAAGCCCAGCCCGGATGCTGGCCCAGCATCCGCTCTGCGCTCGATAACCCTGACCGTAGTCACCTAGAGGGGCTGCGCTCCCTCTTCGTCAATGCATGCCTGGATCAGGATGCGCATGGGGGCTCTCCGAGAGTGCCAGTAGACAATACTCCCCTTCCTGACGGATTTCCCCCCCCGGTTTTGGCCACGCTCCAGCCGAAGGGTGAGCCGGACCCATCTACCTGCCAGAGGACCGCCAGCAGACTTGGGGCCAGCCGCATGCCGGCGACAATCTGGCAGCCCTCCGAAGCCGCGCCATCGTGGCGCTCTTCCTGCGGATTCACGTAGGGACTGCGAAGACAGGTTTGGTCCGTACGATCCCTGTGTCTGCTGCGTTGGAACCCGCGAGTTGGACAGGAACGGCCGCTATTCCGAGGGCCGCATTGCCGTGCGGTCCGTCACGCTTGGGCGCTTGCAGTTCTCTCAGTCATTTGCCGCCAGGCCAAACTCGGCCAAGGTGCGCTGCAGCCGGCTCAGTAATGGACTTGGCGTCCATCAGGTGCAGGCCCAGCGAGCCGGCATCAAGGCCTTCTCGCTAGAACTGCGCGATCTCGGTCACGGTGGCAGGTGTATCACCTCCCGTGTGAACGACGACTTGCAAGCTGATCCGCATGGCAGTCTCACGGTACGTCTAGGTAGCCAGACTAGGGGGATGGCCGGGATTCGTAAATATCTCCTATTAACAGCAAATCATGCGGTTCCCGCGGTGACGCAGCCGAAGCTGGGTCACTCTCGGGCATGTGAGACCAAACGCTCAAGCAGGTGATCAAATTGCTCCCGCTCCGCGGCATCGAGACAGGACACGATTTCCGCATTGCGGCGCTCAATCAGGGCCATCGCCCGCAGCCAGATACGCTCCCCCTTGTTCGTCACCGTCAGGACGACGCCGCGGCCGTCCGTGGCACTCGCGGCCTTGCGCACCAGCCCCTGGTCGACCAGCGACTGCGCCGCACGGCTCGCCTGACCCTTGTCCAGATTCGCGCGACGCGCCAGATCGTTGACCGATAACGGACTGAACGAGCCAATTGCGGCCAGGCACCGTCCTTCGTGCATCGGAATGCCCACTTCTGCTTCATAGGCCTGTTGCGTAATCCGGTCAGTGAGCTTGGTGAGTTCGTGCAGGCGGTGTGTCAAGGTGCGGTCAAGGGCGATCGGGATGTATCTGGAAGTCACCGGCAGGTACCTCTCAAAGCGAAAAAAGTGATGCAGAAACTATACAGATGACTGGTTGCGGACTCAACCAAGCGCGTCAGTCAATGACCGTCGGCATCTTCGGGGGCATCGCCTTATGATTCGGCGCATCTAGTTGCGCACGCAACCAGTGGAAACCCTAGTGCCGATTCGCGTGCCATTGGCACATACTAGTTGCGCACACAACTAATTGGCAAGCCGTGTCTGACAACCGTTGCGCCAGACCAGCCCACGTCGGCCAGACATCAGATTGTGCGAGGCCGTCGTTTTCATAATCCATCCAGCCGACGGCGGCGCCATAGGAGACAAGCATTGTGAGTTCACCCATCGCAGCCCCCCAACCCGCGGACGACGCTGCAACATCTACCGTAAGTCACTCCGTTGCCGAAGCCCGGCTCGTCATCGCCAAGGTATCGCGCCATCTGCTGTGGTTCCTGTTTCTCTTGTTCGTGGTCTCCTTCCTGGATCGCATCAACATCGGCTTTGCCGGCCTGACGATGATGAAGGACCTAGGGCTGAGCGGCACCCAGTTCGGCCTAGCCACCACCCTGTTCTACCTGGCCTACATCGCCTGCGGCGTGCCGAGCAATGCGATCCTGGCACGCGTCGGCGCACGACGCTGGATCGCGGCGATCATGGTTGCCTGGGGCGTGGCCTCCACCGCCACCCTGTTCGCCACGGACGCGCATACGCTGTACTGGCTTCGCGTACTGGTTGGCATCACCGAGGCAGGCTTCCTGCCCGGCATGTTGCTGTACCTGACCTTCTGGTTCCCGGCGGCTTACCGGGCCCGCGCCAATGCGCTGTTCATGATTGCTATGCCGGTCACAGCCGCTTTCGGTTCGGCAGCCTCCGGCGTGATCCTCGGCATGGACGGGCTGTACGGGCTCAAGGGCTGGCAGTGGCTGTTCCTGCTCGAAGGGTTGCCGGCCTCGGTGCTGGGCGTGATCGTCTATTTCTATCTTAACGACACGCCGGCGCAAGCGCGCTGGCTCTCGCCGGGCGAGAAGCAAACGCTCGCGCAGATGCTGGCTGCCGAGCATCGGGCTGACCCCGTGGCGCAGGGGCCCGGCGCGACGTCGCGCAGCCTGTGGTCCGAATTGACCTCCGCCACGGTGCTGAAGTTCTCGCTGGCCTATTTCTGCCTGGTCAACAGCCTCGCCATGGTGGCCGTGTGGACGCCGCTTATCGTCAAGAGCTTCGCCGGCGGCGCCACCAACACAACCATCGGGCTGCTGGCGGCGGTTCCGCAGGTATGCACGATCATCGGCATGATCTGGTGGGGCCGGCGCTCGGACCGCGCGCTGGAGCGCCGCTGGCACACCGTGCTGCCGATGCTGTGCGCGGCGGCGGGCTGGCTGCTGACGGCATATTCGTCGCATCCCGCGGTGCAACTGCTGGGCGTGTGCCTGGCTTCCACCGGCGCCTATACCGCCATGTCGATCTTCTGGACCACGCCGGACCATGCATTGAGCTTCGCCGCGCGTGCCTTGGGCATCGCGGTGATCAACGCAACCGGCAACCTCGGCTCCGCTCTCAATCCGCTAGTCGTGGGCTGGCTGAAGGACGTCACGCACAGCTTCAACACGGGCCTGCTCTATGCGGCAGTCCTGCTGTTGACGGGTTGCGTGATTTTCCTGGTCCTGCCGATCCCGCGCACGCTCAAGCCAACGACCTGACAACAGGTTCCATCACCCGGTTTTCAATACCCGCTTCCCGGTTACCCATTGGCCAACCGGGAAGGGACGCGGCTGCCGTCCTCGAGGCGCCACGCCCACCCCAAATCCATCGAACTGGAGTCAAGTCCATGCACCAGCCCACCACCGAAGCCCGTCCTTCGATCTACTACGACTACCAGGTGTTCAAGCCTTGGCTGCCTTCGGGCCACCCGATGCAAGAACGCAAGAAAGTGGTCATTGCTGGCTCCGGCCCGGCGGGCATGGTCGCCGCCCTGGAACTGGCCCGCCATGGCGTGCCCAGCGTCGTCGTCACTTCGGAGTTGCAGGTGTCCCAGGGCAGCCGCGCGATCGTCTTCACGCGTCGCTCGATGGAAATCCTGCAGCAAGTCGGTGTGGCCGATCGCATGACCGGGAACGGCCTGCCCTGGCGCTTCGGCAATTCCTACTACCGCGGCCATCGCGTCTTCCGTATGGAAGCCCCGCACGACGGAGACGACCGCTTCTTCCCGATGCTGAACATCCAGCAGCAGTACATGGAGGAATACCTGCTCGATGCCTGCGCGGCGAATCCGCTGATCGATTTCCGCTGGGGCAACAAGGTGGTCAAGGTCGAGCAGGAAACCGATTTCGCGCGCGTCGAGGTGGACACGCCGGAGGGCTCCTATTCCCTGGAGACCGAGTGGTTGGTCGCGGCCGACGGTGGACGCTCCGGCATCCGGACCGCGATGGACCTGCAGATGGAAGGTGCCTCCTACGAGGGCTTCTTCGTGATCGCCGACATCAAGATCGACCTGCCGCTGCCGACCGAGCGCCTGGCCTACTTCGACCCGGACTGGAACCCCGGCAACACCATCCTGATGCACCGCGAGCCGCACGGCATCTGGCGCGTCGACTACCAGTTGCCCGCCGGCGAAACGCCCGAGGACGCGCTCAAGCCCGAGTCGCTCAAAGCGCGCATCGACGCCCAATTGACGATGATCGGCCATGGTGGCGCGCCGTGGGAAATGGACTGGTGCTCCGTGTACTCTGCCCGCACGCTGACGCTGCCCGATTACGTGCACGGCCGCGTGATTTTTACCGGCGATGCTGCTCACCTGCTGCCAATCTTCGGCGTGCGCGGCGCCAACACCGCGTTCCAGGACGCGCAGTCGCTGGCCTGGCACCTCGCCTTCGTGGTCAAGAGACTGGCCGGCCGGAAGCTGCTGGCCAGCCACAGCGCCGAGCGTGTCGGCGCTGCACGCGAGATCATCGACGAGGCGGGCAAGAGCACGCGCTTCATGACGCCGCCGAGCGAGGGCTTCCGCCTGCTGCGTGATGCCGTGCTGTCGCTCTCGCTGACCGAGAAGTTCGTGCGCCCGCTGTACCACTGGCGCACCTCACGGCCGCACGAGTACACCGATTCGGCGCTCAACAGTCCCGGCGACGACAACGCGCTGTTCGTGCACGGCCCGGCCCACGGTGCCCCGCCCCAGAACATCCGCCTGGGGGCTAACGACTACCTGCTCGACCATCTGGGCGGCGGCTTCGACCTGCTGTACTTCACCGAGGCCGAGGCCCTCCCCGAACCGATGCATAGCGTGGTGGCCGCCACCCGCGAGCGCGGCGTGCCGCTGCGCGTCATCGCCGTCGGGGCCGCCAGCCCGGTAGCCGGCGCCGACCTGACGTTCGCCGACGCCGATGGCCACTTCCGCCGTCGCTATGGGGTGCAGGCCAGCGGCGCGGGTTATCTGCTGCGCCCCGACCAGCATGTGTGCGCGCGCTGGCTGACGCTGGACGCCACGCGCCTGCAAGCCGCCCTGAACACCGCCCTGCCCCAGTGAAGATCCATTAGGAGAGAGTCTTATGACTGCCCCTCACAAAACCCTGAGCATCCCCGCCCTGGAAGCCGTTTATGACGCCCTGGCCACCGCCATCGACCAGGCCGGCGCAGACAAGGCGCAACTGTTCCTGGTCAAATTGGCACTGCTCAACGCCAATGCGCTGGGCGCGCCGGAGCAATTCCAGCAGCATGTGCAGGTCGCGCTGAAGAACCTGTAAGCCCCCAGGCCTGCCGTTTTCGCGGCGGCAGGCCTCAGGCTCTGTCGAGTCCGCCTAGCATCAAGGAGTTCGCCATGCTGATCAAGAAAGTCCACCACGTCGCCTACCGCTGCATCGACGCCAAGCAAACCGTAGAGTGGTACCAGAAGCACCTGGACATGAAGTTCGTGCTGGCCATCGCCGAGGACGAAGTGCCCTCGACCAAGGCGCCCGATCCCTATATGCACATCTTCCTCGATGCCGGACAGGGCAACATCCTGGCCTTCTTCGAACTGCCCAGCCAAGCACCGATGGATCGCGACCGCAACACGCCCGCCTGGGTGCAGCATCTGGCGCTGGAAGTCGACTCGCTGGAGACGCTGCTGGCCACCAAGCAGCGCCTGGAAGCCGCGGGCATCGACGTTCTGGGCCCCACCGACCACACCATCTTCCAGTCGATCTACTTCTTCGACCCGAACGGCCACCGGCTGGAACTGGCGGCCAATACCGCCACGCCCGAGATGATGCGCAAGCTCGACGACGTCAAGTGGAAAATGCTCGAGGAATGGTCCAAGACCAAGCGTGCGCCCAAGCACGCTGCCTGGATGCACGACGGCAGCACGAGCGCGTCGGGCCAGTGATCATCGCATCGCATCGAGCTTGTGTGAATCCATCATGACTACCCTGAAGGAAACCCACGATGTGACCTTGCGAAGCTGGGTCGCATCCGCCAACGCCCCCGGCACCGATTCCCCGTGCAGAACCTGCCGTTCGCCGTCTTCCGCCGCAAGGGCACGCCGGAAGCCTTCCGCGGCGGCGTGGCCATCGGCAACCAGTTCTCGACCTCGCTGCAGCGCTGGGCGCGGCCATCTTCACCGGCGAGGCCCAGATCGCCGCCCAAGCCGCGGCGCAAGACAACCTGAACGCGTTGATGGCGCTCGGCCCCAAGGCGTAGTCGACGCTACGGCTCGCGCTCTCGCGCGCGTTGCGCAAGGGGGCGCCGGCGCAGATTTCGCTCGCGTCCTGCCTGCTTGCGCAGGCCGAAGCCGAGTACGCCCTGCCCGCACGCATTGGCGACTACACCAGCTTCTATATTGGCATCCAGCACGCCACCGCTGTGGGCAAGCTGTTCCGCCCCGATAGCCCCCCGCTGCCCAACTACAAGTGGGTGCCGATCGGCTACCACGGACGCCGTTCGTCAATCGTGGTCAGCGGCACGCCGGTGCGTCGCCCGAGTGGCCAGACCAAGGGAAGTGCCGACAGGCCGGACTTCGGTCCGAGCCAAAAGCTTGACTACGAACTGGAACTCAGTTTCCTGATCGGTCAAGGCAACGCCATGGGCGGACCGATCGCGATCGAGAGCGCCGAAGCGCGCCTGTTCGGCGTGGCCCTGATGTAACCTGCATCGGCAGAGGCTGGCGATACGTCCATGCTGTCGGCCACCGGTTTGGGTGCAGCCTGTGGCTGTGGCCCTATCTGTAGCAGTTCCGCACCCGGAGGCAGCGTGAATCTAATCGTAGGTTTCCCAGAAGAGACCTCGCGCGAGGTCTCGCTCGAACTCGACTGTCCAGGACGTGCCGCTCCCGGCCGTGTAGGCCTGGCGGGCACCAGTAAGATTTGCAGCCACGGCCACCCGACGAGTACTGTGGCTTACGCCTTCCTTGTGAGGGCCGTCCTCATCGAAGGCGACCGTGAATTCTTCGCGGATCCGGCCATGCTTCTTGCATGCCGACTCGAAGTCCTTTTGCTCGTGCAGCGGTAGTTCTTCGAAGACCTTCTGACCCATGATATCTCCCGGCAACTCTTACTCTGGAACCCCAAAGATGACGTTCACCGCGGCCCTGCCCGCGACCTCCGCGACGCGATGCGCCCAGCGACGGGGAATGCCCACCATGGGCCTTGATTCGCTTGCCAAATGCCGCCGCGCCAGACGGCTTCACGGACCTTCGATTTGGAACAAGACATCGAACATGTCCTAAGCGGACTGACCAAGTCAACGCCGCTCGCGAACCCGCGATATTCGGTAAAGCGATGCATGAGACTCTACTCATTTCTGAGATCCATCCCAAGGCCGCCCGCCAACTCACAGTCAATGACACCGGCTGCATATGCGAAAAGCCATGCTTCCGCTTCCTCGGCCGTCTTGGGTGGCTGAATCCAGTCCGGCGTAAATCGAACTCCGACACTCTGATCCGGACCCGAAACCTGCACCCGGCCAAAGTGTTCGCCAGCATTGACGCCATCGGGCATGACAAGCCGAACCTTGAACCCCTTGTACGACTGTTCACTTTCATGCATGCGAATCTCCAAGTAGGTGAGATGAGCCTAACACCAACATCAGGCGTGAAGTTGACCCGAGTCAAGACAAATCAAAGCCAGTTTGTGCTCGCTGCGGTACAACAGATCACCGATTTTCCCCGCCGGGTCCGGCGGATTAAAGAATGAGGTGAGCACGTCTCTCACTCTGAATGAGCTTGCAGAACTAGCGGGCTGCGGGTCGACGAGCCATAGCTGCATGAGGCGCTGGCTCGGAAGGCGTGCTTGGCCGTTCGTCGAGAACATCACAGGTGTGCCGCAGGTCGGCCGCGCGTATTATGCGGCGCGCATGACAGCCAGGGTCATTCCAGGCAGCACCGGGGGCGCGGAAAACGAACCTGACTTTGACGCTCTCCTCGCATGATCTCGACGCAAGACTCCTGCCGGCCAGCCCTTCCCGCTCTACTGCCGAGAGGGTAAATCCAAGGTCAGCTACGGCGACAAGCTGCCCAGCGGGAAATGGACATTCCGGCTGTCCGCGTACTGTCGACGCGGGTCACGCCCCAGTCTGGAGACAGGAAGTCGAGCTGACTTTGCATGAGGGACGATTGCTGGTTTAGCTCAAGCGCGCGCAGCTTCCGGTTGCGCAGACCTACAGTTATCGATATATTTTCTGGCACCGCGATTCCACCGACGAGGTACGCCCGTGACCGTCTACGTCGCACACAATCGGACCAATGCGGTTGAACGCATCAGTTCTCGGATGAAGGGCACGGTAGACCTCGACTACGAGACCGCCTGGGAAGATGCGTTCGAGCTTGGAAGGCTCGGGCAGCAATATGGCGTCGTCGTGCAGTTCCGAACCATTGAGCATGTCGCTGTGCGCTCTTCGGAAGCCCTGGTCCGTGGATTACGAGCACCGAAACTCACATTCAGGCAGCGGCACCTGTATTGCATGTTCGATTTGACCGCGCTGCCGGAGGTCTGCCTGTGCGAACTGGAAGCGCGTGCCATTGAGCATGGAGACTACATTCTGGCGGGCCACCTGCTGAAGGACTCTACGCTCACCTGGGAGTAATCAGAGAGCCCCCGCTGGGCCGACATCCGCGAACTGCGTAGCCTTCAGGCGCCCATCAGGCTTCGGAAGACCTTGGTCCGGCATCAATGGGGTTTTAAGCTCGGCACTGCAAATCACCACCTCAGCCACAATAATGCGGCACTCTCGGCACGCCTATTCATCTTCCTGCGATGGATAATCGAATCTACCTACGAACAATCCCTACGCGCTAAAGCGCGAGGACAAACGTAGGATACGGGGACGAGCTTGGCATGAAGGAGTGCCTCATGCGCCCCCGCTACGCAACTGAAGATGATTTCCCCGAGGTGGAGGCGCTCATGCGTGCTTGTGCACTACCCATCGAGGGGGTGCGCGCACATATCGAACGGTACGTTGTGGCCCGGGACAATGCGGGCCTTCTTGGATGTGCCGGTATCGAGCAATATGGCTCAGTCGGTCTCCTGCGAGGGTTAGCCGTTGCTCAGCGTGCGCGGTCTGCTGGCCTCGGAGAGCTTCTGATTTCCACCATCATCGCTGAGGTTCGGCAACGTGGTGTCGAGTCGATTGTATTGCAAACGACGTCCGCTTCTGCCTACTTCGCGCGCCTCGGGTTCGCGCCAATCACCACATCAGAAATGCCTCGTGCTTTGCTCCCATTGACGGAATTTCCGCTAGGCAATACGGCTGAAGGTATCGTGATGCAAACTGCCTTATAGGGAGTGCAAACACGATGTAGACCAGCTTCCCGGCTTGTACTGAGAATTGCTTAACCTAGTCTCCTGAGGGATATTGGCGACCATCCTGGATTCGCGATGGCCACTGTGCTCGTCGTCGCGCTCATCGTCGTCGTGCTAATCCGTGTGCAACAACTACGCCCCTATTCAGCGCCGGCTGCTGCACGATGTCTACGGCGTCGAACCACCCTCCACCGACTACCCGCCGGAAACGTGGCCCGACTATGCCGCTCCGATTATCCAAGCAAATCAGGATGGCACCAACCAAGGACTGATCGCTACCTTCGGCATGATCCCGAAATCCCGCATTCCGCCTGACGGAAAGAAGTTTGATATGTCCAATGCACGATCGGAAACCATTCGCGAAAAGCGATCATTCGCTGGCGCGTGGGCGAACGGTCTGTTCTGTCTCGTGCCGGCTACCAGCTTCTACGAACCCAATTACGAGGGCGGGGCCAAGTCGGTTCGCTGGCGGACCTGGCTAAAGGACGAAGCCGATTTCGCGATCGCGGGGCTGTGGCGGACCTGGCCGCGCGAGGTCGGAGCCGAGACCTTCAGTTTCACGATGCTGACGATAAATTCGGACAAGCGCCCGCTGATGAGTGGTTGCCAGGCTGAACAAGGCCGTGGCCGACGCTGTCAGCAGCCCGGATATGCGCAAGAAACTCCTGCTGCAAGGCGCGGAGCCAATGCAATACATGCCGGAATCGTTCGGCAAGTTCGTGGTGGCCGAGTACCAGGCGTGGCGGCCGATCCTCAAGGCGAGCGGCGCCCGCATCGACTAGCCGCCGGCACCTGGGCCGCGCGTTCGCTGTAGCGTGGGCGTCCTGGGGGCTGCCGTTCACTGGGCTCGAGCTCAAACTCGCAGACCCGCGCGCCGGCCGCGGATGCCCCTGCCACCGGTGCGGCATCGGCGCGGTCAGTCGTGTAAACTCATGCCGTCCGCAAACATGCTTTTGAGCACCTGCTTTTGCGCCTCGCTGAGCCGTCCCTTCGGCAGGTCGATCACGACCCTGAGCCGCAGATCGCCCGTGTCATGGTTGACAGCGTGTCGCAGGCCCTTCCCTAACAGCCGGAGGATCTTCCCCGCGCGCGTCATGGGCGGCACCTCGACGGTGTAGGACTTCCCGAACACGTCGACGTGCACCTTCCCGCCGATCGCGGCAGTTGCAAAATCCACCTTTACTTCCCCCATCAGGTCGAGGCCCTGAAGTTTGTAGCTTCCAGCCTTCAGCACCTTGATCCTGCACAGTGCGTCGCCATCGGCCCCGCCATTTCCCCCGGGTGTGCCACCACCGACGATGCGAATCATCATGCCATCGACGATTCCACCACGAACCTCCGTCGCAATCTTCCGTTCCGCTTTCGCGTGACCACTCCCCTTGCATGTAGCGCAGACGTTTGTCCTACCCGAATAGTCGCACTTAGAGCATCCTTCGCCAGCGCACGCCTTACAGCGCGACGCGGCCCGCGCCCATCCCGTACCGCCGCAGGCATCGCACGGACCGACGTATGGAACCTTTACCTCGATCGTTCCCCCATTGACCGCCGTCTCGACGGAGATCGATGCCTTGCACTCAATATCCTCGCCGCGTACAGGCGGCGGGGAGCGATGCCAGTAGGAACCGAATCCGGCCGGCTTCGCCCTTCCCGAAGATTGGTTTGCGCCGGCGCCGAAACCAAACGATCCCGCGCCAGACCCGAATCTAGTCTCGTCCAGCGAGTCGTCATAGGCTTCACGCTTCCGTTCGTTGCTCAGTGTTTCGTAGGCGTGCTTGATTTCTTTGAAGCGGGCGGTGGCTTCGGACTGGCTTTTCGGGTTGCGATCCGGATGCCACTGCATCGCCATTCGCCGATAGGCGGCCTTGATCTCTGCCGCAGAGGCAGTCTTGGCAAGGCCCAATGTGGTGTAGTGTGTCCGCGACGTCACCGCTCGACCCTCGTTATTGTCGTCCTGTCGCGGGTCATTCTAGCGCAGCCAACGCCCTCTCCGAACGGCATGGCCAATTACTGCAGCTTGTATCGCTTGGCTTCGCTGACTCACGCAGCGCATATTCCACGATCAGCCCGTTCTTGCTCTTGCAGAGGATGAGGCCAATGGTTCGCGGTCCAAGTTTTCACCTGAAAATCGCCCATGAGTTGTCGCTAAAGCACGGAACCGATGGCCGCATACGTGGAAGGTAAAGGTGCTCTTCCGGCCGACCCAAAGTCCCTTCCATTCGACTACCCCATGAAGGGGAAGCGAGGAAGCCGGGGCAGCAACCGAGGTGGGGCATTGCCGGGGCCCGGCGCCAACGGAGATCCCCCTATTTAGGCTTGCATAAATGATGACATCATCACGACTCGGCCTGCTTCCTTGAGTTCGGCGAGCGAGTGTGGGCAGGAATTGGCGAGGGCATGGCGATTGAGCCAGGCCCAGAGATACTCCACAGGATTCAGATCCGGGCTGTAGGGCGCGACAAAGGCCATCTGCACTGCACCACCAGTGCTATCGAGGTAGTCGCGCACGATGCGACTCTTGTTGCAGATCGCTACCGCCCGTGGAGCGATTTAGCACAAACGGTTTTTTAGTTACCGGTCGCGGGCTGCTCTCCTCAGGTGCTCTTCATACGCATGCGGCCGCGACCGCTAACCAAAAGACCCTCTGCCTTGTGGTGATGTCATCATTTATACAAGGATCAATAGTTTGCGTGCGCCAGGCGTCAGACCACCACCGCGCTCCCATTCGCCATCAGCGTCTCCCCTCTGCGCTCCACAATCATCCCGTACGCCTGCGGCTGCCGGTGCACGTCGAAGTTGAACGTGGTGCGCTTGTAGACGTCGCAGAAATCCAAGTCGCAGCGGGCGATGGCGACCTCGTCGCCCTTGGTGATGCAGCTGGCCAGCACTTCGCCGGAGGGCGCGATGATGCAGCTGCCGCCAATGCCGTCCACGCCCTCTTCCAGCCCCGCCTTGGCCACACCGACCACCCAGGTGCCGTTCTGGTAGGCGCCGGCCTGCATCGAGAGCTGATTGTGGAAAAGCGAGAGGTCGTCGTGCTGCGGCGCTGGCGCATTGTGCACGGGCGTGTTGTAGCCGATCAGCACCATCTCCACGCCTTGCAGGCCCATCACCCGATAGGTTTCGGCCCAACGGCGGTCGTTGCAGATGGCCATGCCGATCTTGCCGCCAAAGGCTTCAGTCACGCCGAAGTGGTTGCCGGGCGTGAAGTAGCGCTTTTCCAGATGCTGGAAGCGGCGCCACGGTTCGTGCTCGCGATGGCCGGGCAGGTGCACCTTACGGTATTTGCCGACGATATCCCCTTGGCGGTTGACGAGGATGGAGGTGTTGTAGCGCACCGTCTTGCCTTGTTCGTTGGCGAGTTCGGCGTAGCCGAGGTAGAAGCCGACGCCAAGCTCGCGCGAAAGATCGAACAGCGGCTGCGTGGCGGCGCTGGGCATCTCGCGCTCGAAGAAGCTGTTGATCTCTTCGTCACTCTCCATGTACCAGCGCGGGAAGAAAGTGGTAAGCGCCAGCTCGGGGTAGACGATCAGGTGCGAGCCGCAGGCGTGGGCTTCGCGCATCAGGTCGCACAGGCGCCTGACCACTTGCTGGCGGCTGTCGGCGCGGGCGATGGGGCCAAGCTGGCCGATGGCGACATTCACAATACGGGACACGGGTAACTCCAGGATGCGTTCAGGGTAGCGGTTCAGGCTAGTGGCAGGGGCTTGGCGTCGATCACGGCCGGTCGGCGAGTTTGAGCACCACCTGCAGCAGGATCTGCGCGCCGTCGATGAGGTCGTCCGGCTCGGTAAACTCGCGCACGTTGTGGCTCAGGCCTTTCACGCTGGGCACGAAGATCATGCCGGCGGGGCAGACGCGGGCAAGCATTTGCGCATCGTGACCGGCGCCGCTGGGCATGCGCATATGGGTGAAGCCAAGCGCTGCGGTTTCCTGCTCGACCAGGTCGATGACCATAGGATCGAATGCCACCGGCTCGAAACGTGCCAGCCGGCGATGGCTAAGAGTTAGGGTTTCCGTCTCGCAGGTTTGCTGGGCGAAGGCGAGGACTTCCGTTTCGGCTTCGGCGAGCCGCCGTTCATCGGTATTACGCAGATCTACGGTGAAGACGGCGCGGTTGGGGATGACGTTGATCAGGTTCGGCTCGAAACGCATGGCGCCCACGGTGGCGATCTGCCGGCCGCCGTAGCGCAGCGCCAGGTCGTGCACGAAATTGGCGACGCGCGCGGCGGCGTAGCCGGCGTCGTGCCGGAGCTCCATAGGCGTGGTGCCGGCGTGGTTGGATACTCCGTCGATGGTGAATTCGGTCCAGGAGATTCCCTGCACCCCTTCCACCACGCCAACCTGCAAGCCCCGCAGATCCAGCACCGGGCCTTGCTCGATATGCAGCTCCACGAAGCTGTCGACGCGCGGCTTGCCTACGGGCGCCTGGCCGTCATAGCCGATGCGCCGCAGCTCGGCGCCTACCGTGACGCCATCGATGCCGGTAGTGGCCAGCGCGTCTTCCAGTGGCATTCCGCCCACATAGACCAGCGAGCCCATCATGTCCGGATGAAAGCGCGCACCCTCTTCATTGGTGAAAAAGGCGACGGCGATGGGGCGACGCGGACGCAGGCCAGCATCACGCAGCGTGGCGACCACTTCCAGGCCGGCCAGCACCCCGTAGTTGCCGTCGTAGCGGCCGCCGGTTCGCACGGTGTCGATGTGCGAGCCGATCATGACAGGGAGCAGGTCTTCGCTGCCGGGATACACGGCCACGCCGTTGCCGATGGCGTCGATGGTAACGGTCATGCCCAGCGCCTGCATGCGCGCCACCGTCCAGTCGCGGCCGAGTTCGTCGGCATCGGTCAATGCCAGGCGGCACACTCCGCCCCCTTCGATGGCACCGAGTTGCGCGAGATCGTCCAGGCTTTGCAGCAGGCGCTCGCCGCGAATGCGCGGCGCGGGATCTGCCTTTGGTGCGCTCTGCTCGCTCATGCCGCGGCTCCGGCGCGCACTGCGTCCGCGCTGCGGCCAACCAGTTCAGCGTACAGCGCGGGATCCGTGTCGGCCTCGCTGCCGATAAACAGCAGCCGGCTCTGGCGGTTGAGCCCGAGCGCCGCGCAGGCCTGCGGGTCTTGCATGGCGGCGATGGCAGCGGCCAGCCCGGCCACGGCGGATTCGCCGGCCACGATCACGGGATCGTCGCCCTGCGGTTGGGCCAGCAGGCGCATGGCTTTTACCGCGGATGCGTCGTCGACCGTGCAGAATGCGTCGGCGCCTTCGGCAAGGATTTCCCAGGCGAGCAGCGAAACTTCGCCGCAAGCCAGGCCGGCCATCAGCGTATCCAGCTCGCCGATGACGGCGGTGACCTTGCCAGCGCGCGCGCTTTGCATCAGGCAGTCCGCCTTGGCGGGTTCCACCACGGTGAAGACGGGGCGCTGCCTGTTCTTGCCATCCTCACGTTCCCAGAAGTAGCCGCAGACGGCGGCGGCAAAGCCACCCACGCCGGCCTGGATGAACACATGCGTGGGCCACGCCGGCAGCGCATGGACGGCTTCGTCCACCATCAGCTGATAACCCTGCATGACATCGCGCGGCACGTCCATATAGCCGGGGTACGAGGTATCCGAGATCACGTACCAGCCATTGACCCGCGCATCGGCATCGGCTTGCTGCACGGCCTGGTCGTAGTTGCCCGTGGTGCGTACCACCTGGGCGCCGAAGCGTTCGATGGCGGTCTTGCGCCCTTCGCTGACGGTGGCGTGGATATAGATCTCGCAGCGGCAGCCGAACAGCTGGGCGCCCCAGGCCACGGAGCGGCCGTGATTGCCGTCGGTGGCGCAGGTCACGGTGAGTTCGGCGCACATGCTGCGCAGCTCCGGCGTCCCCAGGTCAACGATGCTTAGCTCGCGGCCGATCCGGTACCCGATTTCGCGGCAAAGCAGGCGTCCCACGGCATACGCACCGCCGAGCGCCTTGAAGCTTCCCAGCCCGAAGCGCGAGCCTTCGTCCTTGTAGTGGATCTGGCCGACACCCAGCGCGGCCGCCAGGTTCGGCAGGGCTTTCAGCGGCGTGGGCTGGTAGCCCTCCCAGGCGGAGATCTCGCGGCGGGCGGCGGCCAGGGCCGGCTCGCTCAGGATGGCGGCTCGCTGTGCACCATAGGGTTCCGCGCGGCTCAGGGCCGGGTTGGGGAAAAGATCGAGCGAGAGGTTGGGGAGCTTGGTCATGCGTGTGTATTGGTCCAGTCAGAATGCGTTATTGCGTGATGTTGATGGCGGCGCTGCGTGCCAGACGATCTCAGTGGCCGGTCTCCAGGTCCCCGAGCACGTCGTGCGCGCGCTCCACGCGCGCCATGCGTGCGCGCGAACGTTTGCGGGAGCGGCCTACCATGGCGGTGGCTAGGTAGTTCACCAGGCTGACGGCGGCAACGTAGGAATCGAAAACCTGGCCGCCGTGGTGCGAGCAGCGCAGCACGGCGGCGGCCTTGGCGGCCAGCGTGGAAACCGGGGTATCGCTGAGCAGGATGAGTTTGGCGCCAGCCTCCCGGGCCAGTGTCACCATGCCGTTCAGGCGTTTCGCACGGCGTCGGAAGTCCACCGCCAGCAGTACGTCCTTGCTGTCGATTTCGGCCACCAGTTCGGCATCCTTGCCCGCTTGCTCATTGAGCAGGTACACCTCGCGGCGCACCTGCGAGAGCAGTGCATTGGCATAGAAAGCCAGCATGAAGCTGTTGCGGTAACCTACCACCCACACGCGGCGCGCGCCGGCCAGTTCGGTGAGCGTGGTTTCCAGCGCGCGCTCGCTGAGTTGTTCCGGCAGGCTGGCGAGCCGCCGGCTGTCGAGTTGCAGGTGCGCCTCCAGGCCGGCCACGACCGATTGCGCGCCCCCCGACTCGGGCGGCAGCCCGTTGTGTTCCATCAGGTACAGCGGCGATTGCTCGGAGACCTGGTCCCGCAGCGCTTGCCGGAAGGCGCTGAAGTCCGCATAGCCGAGGCGGCGGAAGAAGCGCGCCGCGCTCGCCTTGGAAACGCTCGCCAGCTCTGCCAGTTCGGTGGCCGAGTAGCTGAGCAGGTCTTTCTGCCGCATGAGCAGCACGTCGGCCAATTTCTTGTCCGCTGAAGAGAGTTCGCCGTAGCACTGGTGGATTTGCGCTTCCAGCGCGGGTTGAATGGCCATGTCGGGTCCGTGCCTCCGTTCCGCTTGCCCGCACCAAAGTGGTCCGGGCCTGCACAATGATGAAACCTTGATTTCATGTTTTGGTGCGCATGAAACCGTTGTTTCAGTGTTGGCGGCCTTTCATGCAAGGGCAATGCCAAGTCAGTGGCGCTGTCGGGGAGGCGTCCGCCAAGTGCTTGATTTCAAGGCAATGCCGTCGAAAGAACCCCCTTCGCATTCGCCCGCGCGGCCGGCATCGCCAGCAGTGGCACACAACTTGCGTTTCAGTCCCTCGTGTTCCCCGACCGACTGACAAAGGTGCCTTTATGAAACGCAGACAGTTCACCGCCATCGCCAGCCTGATCGCAGGCGCCGCACTCATCGCTATGGCACCCGCCAAAGCCGACGATTCCCTGAGCGCCGTGATAGGCAAGAAGTCGATTGCGATCGGCATCCCGACCGACTTCGCGCCGTATGGCTTCATGGGCACTGATCTGAAGCCGCAGGGCCTGGACGTGGCCGTGGCGCAGATGGTCGCCGACAAGCTCGGCGTCAAGGCCGATCTCGTCCCAGTGAGCACGCCGAACCGTATCCCTTACCTGCAGACCAAGAAGATCGACCTGATCGTCTCGGCGCTAGGCAAGAACGCCGAGCGCGCCAAGGTGATCGACTTCACGATCGCGTATGCGCCCTTCTACCAGGCGGTGTTTGGTCCGAAGGCAATGAGCATCAAGAGCTTTGCCGATCTTGGCGGCAAGACCATCGCGGTCACGCGCGGCACCATCCAGGACGATGTGCTGCAGCAAGTGGCGCCGCCCACGCTGAAGATCCAACGCTTTGAGGACGACAACTCCACCGTGGCCGCCTTCGTCTCGCAGCAAACGCAACTGCTGGCCACTGGCGCCGCCGTGGCTGCCGCGGCGATTGCGAAGAACCCCAAGGTAGAGGCCGAGTACAAACTGCTCCTCAAGGATTCACCCAACTTCATCGGTGTGCGCAAGGGCGAAAACGCGCTACTGGAGAAGGTCAACGAGATCCTGCGCAAGGCAAAGGCGGATGGCACGCTCAACGGCTACGCGCAGCGCTGGCTCGGCCGCGGCATGGGCGAATTGCCGGACTGATCGCAAACGGGTGAACGGGTAAGCGGATCGCATCGTTTCCGGCCCCGTGCGCGAGCCCCACGTTGCCGGCGCACTGGCCTGCCTCGCGGGTCAGTCCCGCCGTAGACAAAGAACTCTCTAGCTGCACTGCATGATCTCCTTCGACTTTGCGCCGGTTCTCTCGCAATGGCCCATGCTGCTGCGTGGCCTGTTGCTGACGATTCTCCTGACGGTGTTCTCCGGGGCCCTCGGCACGCTGGTCGGCATCGGCTGCGCCTGGGCGCGCATCCATGGTTCGGCATGGCTGCGCGCACTGGTGGGCGGCTATGTAGAGGCAATCCGCAATACGCCGTACATCATCCAGCTGTTCTTTATCTTCTTCGGCCTGCCTTCGATTGGCGTGCGGATGCCGGCGGAAGTGGCGTGCGTGCTGTCGATGACGCTAAACCTCGGCGCCTATGCATGCGAGATCATCCGCGCCGGGCTGGAGTCCACGCCGCGCGGGCAGATCGAAGCCGCGCAGAGCCTGGCGCTCAACCGCTGGCAGATCTTTACGCGCGTGGTGCTGCCGCCTTCGCTGTCGCGCGTGTGGCCGGCGCTGGTGAGCCAGGTCATCATCGTGATGCTGGGCTCGGCGGTATGCAGCCAGATCTCCACCGAAGAGCTTTCCTATGCGGCCAATATGATCGCCAGCCGCACTTTCCGCAATTTTGAAGCCTATATCGTTGCCACGTGCGTTTACCTTGGCCTGGCCGTGGTGCTGCGCGAGATCCTGAACTGGGTCGGTCCGCGCTTCATCTTTGGCCGCTGAGATCGGGAGGCATACACCATGGTTGACTTTTCACTTTGGGACATTTTTCGCAACCTCCTGCTGGCGCTGCGCTGGACAGTGGGGCTGTCGCTGATCGCTTTCGTCGGTGGCAGCGTCGTTGGCATGATGCTGCTGGTTGCACGCATTGCGCGCTTGCCGGGCGCAGTGCGCGGCGTGGCGCTTTACGTACGGCTGTTCCAGGGCATTCCGTTGCTGATGCAGTTGTTCCTGTTCTACTTCGGGCTGGCGTTGCTGGGCGTCGAGACCTCGGCGCTGTTCGCGGCGGCACTGTGCCTCACGCTATATGCCAGCGCCTATCTCACGGAGATCTGGCGCGGCTGCATCAACGCCATTCCCAAGGGCCAGTGGGAGGCCTCCGCCAGCCTGGCGATGAATCTGCGCGAGCAGCTTCAGCACGTGATCCTGCCGCAGGCCGCGCGCATCGCGGTGGCGCCCACGGTGGGATTCCTGGTCCAGGTGATCAAGGGCACCGCGCTGGCCTCGGTGATCGGCTTCGTGGAAGTCACCAAGGCTGGCCAGATGATTTCCAACGCCACCTTCCAGCCCTTCCTGGCTTACGGCTGCGTCGCGCTGCTGTACTTCGCCCTGTGTTTCCCGCTGTCGTTGTGCAGCCGCCGCCTTGAGCGCCGCCTGCAGCCCAAGCATTGAGGTCCGGTCATCCCATGTCCAAGCAAACCGAAACCACCAAGCCCTTTTCCCTCGTCGATATCCAGGGCCTGCGCAAACGCTTCGGCGCCAACGAAGTGCTCAAGGGCATCGACCTGCAGATCGGGCGCCGCGAGGTGGTCTGCATCATCGGCCGCAGCGGCTCGGGCAAAAGCACCTTGCTCCGCTGCATCAACGGACTGGAAAGCTTCGATGAAGGCGCGCTCAGCGTCGATGGCCAGGCACTTCGCCATGGCGACGCCCGCGCCATGCGCGACCTGCGGCAGAACGTTGGCATGATCTTCCAGAACTTCAACCTGTTCCCGCACCTGAGCGCCGGCCAGAACGTGATGCTGGCGCCTACGCTGGTGAAGGACACACCCAAGTCCGAGGCCGGCAAGCGTGCACTAGCACTGCTCGAGCGCGTGGGCCTTGGCGACAAGTTCCACAGCTTCCCCGACCAGCTATCCGGCGGACAACAGCAACGCGTGGCAATCGCCCGCGCGCTGGCTATGGACCCGGCCGTGCTGCTGTGCGATGAAGTCACCTCGGCACTCGATCCGGAGCTGGTCGGCGAAGTGCTGGGCGTGGTGGAAGGCCTTGCGGCGGAAGGCATGACCTTGGTCATGGTCACGCATGAGATGAACTTCGCCCGCAAGGTCAGCGACCGCGTGGTCTTCATGCATCACGGGAAGGTGCATGAGATGGGCTCGCCGGAGGAAATCTTCGGGGAACCGAAGTCGCCGGAACTGAAGCAGTTCCTTTCGGGGCTGCATGGTTGAGCCTCTGGAAAGCTGCGCCGGAATTTGGCGACGCCAGAGGCTGGAGCCAACACCACAGGCCCGCGAACCTGATGGCGCTTGGCCCAGCGATAGACGCCCGGTGATGCCCCGGGCGTTCTTTGATCAGGCTTGGCTTGTGGACTGTGCCGCCGTCATTTAGCGGTTCGTTACGGGCACCGCGGCGTGCGCTTCCTGGACTTGCCGGCGCAGATTCTCGGTGGTGTCGCCCTTGCCGTCCGGGCTCCAGCCCGGGGGCAGGGCCAGATAGCTGATTGCGTCCCACAGGTTGCGTGCCGAAGCGATGTCCCGTCCCAGGCTGACCCAGTGTTCGAACTGGTTGACGATCGGGTTGTGCGTCGTGGTCGGCGTGGTCAGGCCGTAGACGCAGGGTTCGTCGTCGCGTTCTTCCACATAGGTGCCGAACAGGCGGTCGAAGATGACCAGCACGCCACCGAAGTTCGCATCCAGATAGTCGATGTTCGAGGCATGGTGCACGCGGTGAGCCGAGGGGGTGTTGAACACGTATTCAAACCAGCCGAGCTTCGGGATCCAGGTGGTGTGGAGCCAGAACTGGTACAGCAGGTTGAAGCTCAGGGCAGCCAGCACGACTTCCGGACGCACGCCGAGCCAGACCAGCGGGACGAAGAACACTGCGGTGCCGGTGAGCTTGCCGGTCCAGCCAAGGCGGTAGGCCGTGCCCAGCGTCAGTTCGTTCGGCGAGTGGTGAACCGCATGCGTTGCCCAGAAAAAGCGGATGCGGTGCGAAGCGCGGTGGTACCAGTAGTAGCAGAATTCCTGGCCGATGAAGAGCAGCAGCACCATCAGCGCGCTGTTGATCTCGACCGTGAAGATGCGATGTTCCCAGGCGAACGAGAAGATCGGCGTGGCCAGCGACAGCGGAAGCAGCGCAATCAGCTTGCGGCCGGCGAGGTCGGCCAGCGACATCCAGACTTCGTGCCAGGGGTAGGCCTTGCCTTCCTTGCGCGCCTTGCGGGCCAGGAAGCAGGCCTCGACCAGTGAGACTGCCACGATGAACGACGTGACGAAGAACGCGATTTTTGCGAAGTTATGCATGTTCATTCCAATGCAGTGAGTTGGACGCATTGTCTGCGGGAGGGGCCGCGTTCGCGTCGGTGAGGCAAATGTAGTAGCCGGCCGCGGCGAACGCCATGCGGGAAATATGTCGCCGGATGTCACAGCATCCCGCCTGCACGCGCCGGTCAGAGTCGTGACATCGCGCGAAATAGTTGCCGCCTGGCGTGCAGCGCCTGCGTTTTCCATACTGTCGTCAGCGCGATGCACCGCACAGCACGCAGCAAGAAGCGATGAGCGGCAGACGTGCAGATATGTACTCCGATGGTTTGCGATCCGGTGGATCCAATGATTGTCGGTGACAGCTTCCCGACAATTCCCGGCCGACCGTGCCGAAGAAGGATCCGACATGCAAACCTCTTTCCAATTCCTGCTGAAGAAGAACGCCACCCGCATGACCATCGCCGCCGTCGCGGCCGGCTCGCTGCTGATGACCGGCTGCGCCAGCGCCGGCGTGGCTGGTGTCAGCCAGACCCTGGCGCAGCCGCAGGCGCGTGCCGACGTCATCTACGTGCAGGCCTTCGATGCCAGCCCCGACCAGGTGAAGCTGGACAGTGGCATCGCACAGAAGCTGAAGACGATGGTCAGCGGCAGCGCCCCGGCGAACGAGCAAGTGCAGGCCGCACAGGCAGCGCGCGAAGAGGTGTCCGACGAGATCGTGCGCCAGCTGCGGGCCAAGGGACTGAACGCGGTGCGCAGCGATGCCCCGGCGCCGGCCAACGGCAATGCGCTGATCGTCGCGGGCAACTTCCAGAAGCTCGACGAAGGCATGCGCCGCCGTCGCATGCTGATCGGCCTCGGCGCGGGCAAGAGCGAAGTCGGCGCTTCGGTCCAGCTGCTGTACAAACCTGCCGACGGCACGCCAGTGCTGCTGGAGACCTTTACTGCCAACGCCGACAGCGGCCATATCCCGGGCATGGCCGAAACCGCTGGCGCAGGCGCCGCAGCCGGCCATCTCGCAATGAGCGCCGCAGCGGCTGCGAGCGTGCACGGCGCCACGGAAGCGAAGCGCACCACCCTTTCCGGCGACGCGCAACGCCTGGGCGATTCGATTGCCAAACAGGTGCTGGCAGCCAATGCGGCCAACGGCTGGGTCACGGCCGCGCGCGCCCAGTAAGCAGTCGCCCTGCTCCCTATTGGCGCCGCCCCCGGCTTGCGGCGCCACCTCCCGTTCAGAATGCCCATCCGCCTGCCTGCCCGGCGCCCTTCTCTTGTGCGTCGCACCATTCGCGGGCACGGTTCACGCTTCCGGCGCCCCCGCGCTCCGCCCTCTTTGCGACAAAAAACCCTTATAAATCAGATTCTTAAATCCACATCCCGACAGACTCGCACGAGGATGGGAAAGGTGGTCCGGAATTTGCGTTATTGGTGTAACTGCCTACTGTCGACAGTTGAATATCGACCTACAGTCACCCTATCGCCAATCCGAGGACATAAAATATGGGCAATAACGTCTCTTCCCGCCTGGTTCCTGCCATCTCCGCGGCTGAGCAACGGGTGCGCGAGGATCTCGCCGCCGCATACCGCCTGGTCGCGCTGCATGGCATGGACGACAGCATCTACACCCATATTTCGGCGCGTGTGCCGGGCACGGAAGACCGCTTCCTGATCAACCCCTTCGGGATGTTGTTCCGGGATATCACCGCCTCATCGCTGGTCTGCATCGACCTTGACGGGCACATCATCAGCGGGCCGCCGGGGCAGGACGTCAATCCCGCGGGCTTCACGATTCACAGCGCAGTGCACGCCGCGCGCCACGACGCGGCCTGCGTACTGCATACGCATACGGTGGCTGGCGTGGCGGTATCTTCGCTGGCCTGCGGCCTGCAGCCGTCCAACCAGTGGGCGCTGCAGTTCCACGAACGCGTTGCGTATCACGATTTCGAGGGCATTGCGCTTGACCATGAAGAGCGCGTTCGCCTGATTGCCGATCTCGGCCCCGATAAGCGCGCCCTGATCCTGCGCAATCACGGCCTGGTGACGCTTGGCCGCAGCGTGGCGGAGGCCTTCATCCTCATGCACAACCTCGAGCGCGCCTGCCGCGTGCAGGTGGCGATCCAGTCGAGCGGCCAGTTGGTCAATCCGGTGCCGGAGGCCATCCGCGAGAAAACTGCGCGCCAATACGAAAGCGGCGATACCAACCGCCTGCCCGGTTCACCCGACCCGTACGCGCGTGAGTGGCGCGCCTTGCTTGAGCGGCTGGAACCCGCCGCTTCCACGTCGTTCCGCGACTGACACCCTCACGCTTTCGTCTTGCCAGTTCCACATACCAAGCCCCCAGGAGAGTCCGCCATGAATCGTCGCCAACTGATCAAAATGGGTTTCGCCACCGCCGGGTTGTCGCTCGCGGGTGTGCCGTTCCACGTTCTCGCGGAGGGCAAGAAGGGCGGCGTGATCAACGCGCTCGTGCAGCCGGAGCCGTCCGGCCTGATGATCGGCATTACCCAGAACGGCCCCACCCAACTGATCTCCGGCAACATCTACGAGGGCCTGCTGCGCTATGACGAAAAGCTGGAGCCGCAGCCGGCGCTGGCGACGTCCTGGGCGGTCAACCCGACCGGTACCGTGTACACATTCAAGCTCAAGCCCAAGGTCACCTGGCATGATGGCAAGCCGTTCACCGCGGCCGATGTGGTGTTTTCCGCCGATGTGTTCCTGCGCAAGACGCACGCCCGGCTGCGGGCCAACCTGGCGGCCGTGGAGAGCATCCGCGCAGTGGACCCGCTCACGGTGGAATTCAAGCTGAAGTATCCGTTTGGCCCGTTCCTCGGCATCTTCGAAGTGGGCACCATGCCCATGGTGCCCAAGCATATCTACGAGGGCACGGATTTCCTGACCAACCCGGCCAACGCCAGGCCCATCGGCACCGGACCGCTGAAGTTCAAGGAATGGGTGCGCGGCTCGTACATCCAACTGGTGCGCAACGATGCGTACCACCAGCCCGACGTGCCGCTGGTCGACAGCGTGTACTTCCACGTGATTCCCGATGCCTCCGCACGAGCCGCGGCGTTCGAGTCCGGCAAGGTCGACCTGGTGCCCGGCGGCACGGTGGAGTACTTCGACGTGGCGCGCCTGAGCAAGCTGCCCGGCGTGCAGGTCACCACCAAGGGCTGGGAGTTCTTCGCGCCGCACTCGTGGCTGTGGGTCAATAACCGCAAGGCGCCGATGGACAACATCAAGTTCCGCCAGGCGTTGGCCTTTGCCATCGACCGCGATGCGATCGCCAAGGTGGCATGGCAGGGTTATGCGAAAACCGCCACCGGCCCCTTCAACAGCCACATCAAGTACGCCAGCACCGATGTGGCCAAGTATCCGCGCGACCTGGCCCGGGCCAAGCAGTTGCTGACCGAATCCGGCTACAAGGGCGAAACGCTGCGCCTGCTGCCCCTGCCCTACGGCGAAACCTGGACCCGCTCCGCTGAAATCGTGCGGCAGAACCTCCAGCAAGCTGGCGTGAAGATCGAGATGACGCCCACCGACGTGGCCGGCTGGGGCGAGCGCCTGAACAAGTGGGACTACGACCTCGCCTTCACCTATGTCTACCAGTACGGCGATCCGGCACTGGGCGTGGCGCGCAACTACACCTCGGATAACATCGCGCAGGGCTCCCCCTTCAACAACGTCGAGGGCTATCGCAACGCCAAGGTCGACGAGTTGTTCCAGGCCGGCGCGCGCGAGATGGATCCCGCCAAGCGGGCCGCGATTTACCACCAGGTGCAGAAAATCCTGGTCGACGAAATGCCTGTGGTGTGGATGCACGAGCTCAACTTCCCCACCCTGTTCCGCTCCCGCATCAACAATCCCATCAGTTCCGGCATCGGCCTGAACGACGGCCTCGGCCGCGCCTGGCTGGCGTGATGGCAGTCATCTTCATCTCGGGGGCAAAGCCATGAGTCGTACGCAGCGCATGCTAGGCCGGGTGGTACAGGGCGTGATCGCGATCCTGGTCATCGCGACCGTCAACTTCCTGCTGATCCGGGCCGCGCCGGGCGATCCGGTCTCGGTGATGGCTGGCGAGGCCGGCGCATCCGACCCTCAGTTCGTCGCGCAGTTGCGCACCCAGTTCGGGCTGGACAAGCCGGTGCCGGAGCAGTTGGCCACCTACCTCGGCCATGTGGTGCAGCTGGACCTGGGCTACTCGTACCGGCAGCAGCAGCCGGTGCTGGACCTGATCCTGCAGCGCCTGCCCGCCACGCTGATCTTGACCGGCAGCGCCTTCCTGCTCTCGGTGCTGTTCGGCGTGGTGTTGGGGGCATGGGCGAGCCGGCGCGCGGGGAGCTGGGTGGATAACGCCATCACCCTGTTCGCCCTGGTGTTCTACGCCACGCCGCTGTACTGGCTGGCGATGATGGCGGTGCTGCTGTTCTCGGTGAAGCTGGACTGGCTGCCCGGCTTTGGCTACTTCACCGTGGGCGCGGACCTGCACGGCCTGGCGCTGGTGTTCGACATTGCCTCGCACCTGGTGCTGCCGGCGCTCACGCTGGCCCTGTTCTACATGGCGGTGTATGCGCGCATGACCCGGGCCTCGATGCTGGAGGTCGCGCAGATGGACTTCGTCAAGACCGCGCGTGCGAAGGGCGTGCGGCCAGGGCGTATCCAGCGCGCCCACATCTTGCGCAACGCCCTGCTGCCGGTGGTCACGCTGGCCGGCATCCAGGCCGGCGGCATGATCGGCGGCGCGGTGCTGACCGAGACCGTGTTTGCGTGGCCCGGCATCGGCCGCCTGATGTTCGACGCCCTGCTGCAGCGCGACTACAACCTGCTGCTGGGCTGCTTCCTGGTCACCGCGGCCATGGCCGTGTTGTTCAACCTGTTGACCGATTTCGTCTACACCCTGGTCGACCCGCGGATCGAGATGCAATGAAAAATACTTTCTGGCGGCGTTTCTGCCGCAACAAGGCAGCCGTGCTCGGCATGGTGGTATTGGCGGCCTTTGCCGTGCTCGCGCTGTTCGGCCCGTGGATGGCGGGGAACGATCCCTGGGACATGGTGCAACAGCCGTTCCTGCAGCCCATGCAGGAGGCCGGCTTTGCCATGGGCACCGACACCATGGGGCGCGACATCCTGGCGGGCGTGATCCACGGCGCGCGCATCTCGCTGCTGATCGGTGTCGTGTCCACCGTGGTCTCGCTGCTGATCGGCGTGACGCTGGGCGCCATCTCAGGCTACTTCGGCGGCTGGATCGATGCAGCGTTGATGCGCTTTACCGAGTTGTTCCAGGCGGTGCCGAGCTTTGCGCTGGCGCTGGTGCTGGTGGCGATCTTCGAGCCGTCCATTGGCTCCATCGTGGCCGCGATCGCCATCGTGTCCTGGCCGCCGGTGGCGCGCCTGGTGCGCAGCGAGTTCCTCACGCTGCGCCAGCGCGACTTTGTGCAGGCCGCCAAACTGGCCGGGCAATCGACGCCGCGCATCATCCTCTCGCAGATCCTGCCCAATGCCAGCTCCCCCATCGTGGTGATGGCGTCGCTGATGGTGGCGACCGCCATCCTGCTGGAATCCAGCCTGAGCTTTCTCGGGCTGGGCGACCCTAACCATATGAGCTGGGGCTATATGGTGGGCTCGGCACGCACGGTGCTGCGCCAGGCCTGGTGGATGGCAGTATTTCCCGGCACGGCCATCCTGCTCACGGTGCTGGCACTCAACATGGTGGGCGAAGGCCTGAACGACGCACTGAACGCGCGCCTTGGCGGGAGCGGACGATGAGCACACCGGTACTTGAAATCCAGGGCCTGAGCATCCGCCTGCCGGCCGGCGGCGACCGCGCCCTGGCGGTGCAAGGCGCATCGCTGACGCTGGCTGCCGGCCAGACGCTGTGCGTGGTGGGCGAGTCCGGCTCGGGCAAATCCATGATCGCCAATGCGGTGATGGGCCTGCTGCCAAGGCCACACGTGGAACCGGTTGCCGGGCGCATCCTGTTCGAGGGGCAGGACCTGCTGCAGCTGGATGACACCGCCATGCGCGAGTTGCGCGGCCAGAAGATCGGCATGGTGTTCCAGGAACCCATGACGGCGCTCAACCCGGTGATGCGCATCGGCGACCAGATCGCTGAAGTATTCGACGCGCACCAACGTCTGGGCGCGGCCGAGAAGCGCAGGCGCATCGTGGCGGCGCTGGCCGATGTCGGCCTGCCCGATCCGGAACTGCTGTACGACAGCTATCCGTTCCGCTTGTCGGGCGGGCAACGCCAGCGCGTGATGATCGCGTGCGCCATGGCGCTGGAGCCGCGCCTGCTGATTGCCGACGAGCCCACCACCGCGCTCGACGTGACGACCCAGGCGCAGATCCTGCAGTTGATCCGCGACCTGCAGAAGCGGCGTGGCATGGCCGTGCTGTTTATCACGCACGATTTTGGCGTGGTGTCCGAGATCGCCGACCAGGTGGTGGTGATGCAGACCGGCACCATTGTCGAAGCCGGGCCGGCCGCGCGCGTGCTGACCGAGCCGCAGCATCCCTATACGCGCAAGCTGATCAGCGCGATTCCCGGTGGCCATTTGCGCCAGCCGCCCGTGCAGGCGGAACGCAACCGCGTGCTGCAGGTGCAGGACCTGTGCAAGACCTACCGCACCGGCGGCAGCCTGCTGCGGCGCGGGCGCGAGGTGCAGGCCGCGCGCAACGTGAACTTTGAACTGCTGCGCGGACAGACGCTCGGGCTGGTGGGCGAATCGGGCTCCGGCAAATCCACGGTGGGTCGCTGTATCGTCGGTCTGGCGCCGTTCGACAGCGGCCGCATTGTGATCAACGGGCGCAACCTGTCGCAGGGCAGCGGCTTGCTGCAACGCTCCGGCGGCAAGCTCCAGATGGTATTCCAGGATCCCTACGCCTCGCTCAATCCCCGCCACCGGATCGGTGCGGCCATTGCCTCCGGCCCGATCGCCCAGGGGGTCTCGCGCGAGGAGGCGCGGGCCCGCACGATCGAGCTTCTCGGGCTGGTCGGGCTGGGCCCGGAGGCTGCCGAGCGCTATCCGCACGAGTTTTCCGGCGGGCAGCGCCAGCGCATCGGCATTGCCCGGGCGTTGGCCATGCAGCCGGAGCTGCTGGTGGCGGACGAGCCCGTCTCCGCGCTGGATGTGTCGGTGCAGGCGCAGGTGCTGGAGCTGTTCGCCAAGGTGCGCGAACAGTTCAAGCTGGCCATGGTCTTCATCACCCACGACCTGCGCGTGGCGGCCCAGATGTGCGACAAGATCGCCGTCATGCAGCGGGGCGAAGTAGTCGAGTACGGCGAGACGGCCCGCGTGCTGAGCGCGCCCGAGCATCCGTACACGCGCAAGCTGATCGAAGCCATCCCGCGCCTGACACGGGCGCAGGAGATTACCGAGGCACGGGAGCCGGACCGCCTGCAGGCGGTCGGAGGCTACGCATGACGCGCACCGGCCCCGAAGATGCAGCCGCGACATTGGGCATGAAGGACATGACGACTGGCGAACCGCCCTGCGTGGCACTGCTTAGCAGCGTGCTCGACATGAGCTACCTGGTTCCCGCCTTTCGCGCGGCGGCGCCCGGGCTGGACCTGCGCGTGGGGCCCGACCTGGGTGCGCTCGACGAGATCGATGCCGCGGTCTGCTGGGTGCCCCCGCCCGGGTTGCTGGCCGCCATGCCGAAGCTGCGCCTGGTGCAGTCGCTGGGCGCGGGCATCGACCACCTGCGGAGCGATCCGGACCTGCCGTCCGGGCCAACCGTGTGCCGCATCGTGGATACCGCGATGGCCGGCAGCATGACGGCCTATGTGACATGGGCCGTGATCCAGCACCAGCGCAGCATGGGCGCCTATCTGGCCAGCGCGGCAGCCAGGCAATGGCAGGAGCAGCCCATCGTGGCGCCGTCGCGGCACCGCGTGGGCATTGCAGGGCTTGGCAGGCTGGGCATTGCCAGCGCCCGCGCACTGCAGGCGGTGGGCTATTCGGTGCGCGGCTGGAGCCGTAGCGCCAAGACTGACTTGCCCGAGGGTGTCGATGCGTTCCACGGGCAGGACGGCCTGGATGCCTTCCTGGCAGGCTGCGACGCGCTGGTCTGCCTGCTGCCGCTTACCGCGCAGACGCAGGGTTTCCTGTGCGCCGACCTGTTTGCCCGCCTGCCGCGCGGCGCGCATCTGATCAACGTGGGCCGCGGCAGCCATCTGGTCGAGGCCGACCTGCTGCGCGCGCTGGACGAGGGCACGCTGGGTGCTGCCACGCTGGACGCCTTCCAGCACGAGCCGCTGCCGGCGGAGCACCCGTTCTGGCGGCATCCGCGCATCGTGGTCACGCCGCATGTGGCGGCCCGCACCGATTCGGCTACGATCGCGCGCCAGACGCTGGATAATCTGGCGCAACTGCGCCGCGGGCAGCGACCCGCGGTGGCAGTGGATCCGGCGCGGGGATACTGATCCTGATGAGCCTGGCCTTGCCATGCCGCTGCCCTCCCCTCCAACACACCAGACAACGACAACAGGACGTCACCTGACATGACCGTCGCCTTGCCCTCGCACGCCGCCCTTGCTGCCGACGATATCGCGGCCCATCTGCACCCCTTTACCAACCTGGCCGCTCACCCCGGCGTCGACCCGCTCGTCATCACGAAGGGCGACGGCATCTACGTGGAGGATGACCAGGGCAAGCGCTACCTGGAAGGGATGTCGGGCCTGTGGTGCAGCTCCCTCGGGTTCAGCCATGCGCGCGTGATCGAGGCTGGCGTGCAGGCGATGCGCACGCTGCCCTACTATCACACCTTCAACCACCGCTCCAACCCGGCGGCCATCATGCTGGCCGAAAAACTGGTCGCGATGGCGCCCGTGCCAATGTCCAAGGTGTTCTTCGCCAACTCCGGCTCGGAGGCCAACGACACCGCAGTCAAGCTGGTCTGGTACTACCACAACGCCATCGGCAAGCCAGACAAGAAGAAGATCATCGCGCGCACCAACGCCTATCACGGCGTCACCGTGGCAGCGGCGAGCCTGAGCGGCCTGCAAGCCAATCACCGCGATTTCGACCTGCCCATCGACCGCATCCTGCGCACCGGCTGCCCGCATCACTACCGCTACGGCGCACCAGGCGAGAGCGAAGCGGCATTTGCCAGCCGCCTCGCCCGGGAGCTGGAAGCGCTGATCCAGGCGGAAGGCCCGGATACCATCGGCGCCTTTATCGCGGAGCCGGTGATGGGCGCGGGCGGCGTGATCGTGCCGCCGGCGACCTACTTCGCCGAGATCCAGGCCGTGCTACGCCGCCATGACATCCTGCTGATCGCCGACGAGGTGATCTGCGGCTTCGGGCGGACCGGCGCGATGTTCGGCTCGACCACCTACGGCATGCGGCCAGACATCCTCACCTGTGCCAAGGCGCTGTCCTCCGGCTACATGCCGATTTCGGCCGTGATGGTATCGGAGACGGTGCACGCGGCGATAGCCGCCAACAGCGGCAAAATCGGCACATTCGGCCATGGCTTCACCTACTCGGGTCATCCGGTCACCACGGCGGTAGCGCTGGAAACGCTGCGGGTCTATGAGGACGACAGCATCCTCGACCACGTGAACGCGGTCGCGCCCCGCTTCCAGCAAGCGCTCCAGGCATACGCCGGACGCCCGCTGGTGGGCGAGGTACGCGGGGTCGGCCTGCTGGGCGCGATCGAGCTGGCGGCGGATCCGGCGGCGCGGCGCGGCTTCGACCCCGCGCTGAAGGCTGGCCCGCGCCTGGCACTGCTGGCGCAGGAGCAAGGCCTGATCGTGCGCGCCATTGGCGACACCATCGCGTTCTGCCCGCCGCTGATCGTCACCGAGGCGCAGATCGACGAACTATTCGCGCGTTTCGAAAATGCCATGGCGGCGCTGAAGCGTGAGCTCGCGGCCAGCAGCAATGGCGGCAACAAGGCTGCGGCCTGATGACCGGCCCCGCCAATCCATCGCTACGGCTTACCACGGCAAGCGCGCGCCGCGACGGCATCCTGCTGTTTTTCTGCGCGCTGGTGGCGTTTGCCTGCTACGACGCCTTCTGCAAGTGGATGCTGCGCGACCACTCCGCGCCGATGATGAACCTCACCCGCTACGTCTCGGTGAGCGTCATCGCGCTGGTGTGGCTGGTGCGCGAAGGCGACCTGAAGCTGTGGCGCACGCCCTGCAAGTGGCTGTTACTGGCGCGCGGGCTGGCGCTCGGGATCGTGGCCAGTTGTTTCATGGCCGCGCTGGTGTACATGCCGCTGGCCGAGGCAACGGCGATCTACTTCACCGCGCCGCTAATCATGGTGGCGCTGTCGCCGGCGGTGCTGGGCGAGCGGGTGGGACGCGCGCAGTGGGCGGCCGTGCTGGCCGGCTTCGGCGGCATGCTGCTGATCGTGCGGCCAGGCGGTGACCTGCCCTTCGTGGGTACGGTGCTGATGATGGTCTCGGCCGTGTGCTACGCGGCCTTCCAGCTGCTGACGCGCCGGCTGGCCGGCGTGGTCGCCGGGCCGGTGCTGTACGCCTGGACCGCGCTGATCTGCCTGGTGGTGACCGGCGTGCCCGCGCTGGTGACGCCGCCTGAGGTCATGCCGTCCGCGCCCGATATCATGCTGATGATGGCCGGCGGCGCCTGCAGCGGCCTGGCCCAGCTCCTGCTGCTCGCCGCCTTCCGGCGTGTGGCCGCCTCCACGCTCGCGCCGCTCAATTACTTTCAATTGCTGCTCGCCGTGCTGATCAGCACCTTTGTCTTCCAGCGCCCGCCCGACGGCGTCGCGCTGGCGGGCATCGTGCTGATCATGCTGTCGGGCGGCTACCTCGCATTGCGCGGGCGGCCGGTGCCATCAGGACAGCCGGTCGTGGCCCGCCCCAAGGACTAAGCCCATGTCTGATTCCATCTACAAAGACACCTCGCCCTCCTCTCCATTTGCCTCGATCGAGGTTTCCGACCTGGTGGCGGCGGTAGAGGCCCAACTCACCCAGGCCATCGTCGAAGGGCGGCTGCCGCCCGGCAGCCGTATCGTCGAGGCGGACATCGCCCGCCGCATGAATGTCAGCCGCGCGCCGGTGCGCGAGGCGGCCCGGCGTCTGGAGCGGCAGGGCGTGCTGATCTCGCGGCCGCGCCACGGCTTTGCCGTCCGCACGGTGACTGTGCGCGAAATCGACGACCTGTTCCAGGTACGGCTGAACCTGGAACTGATGGCAGCGTCGCTGGCCTGCAAGCAGGCGCCCGAGGCCGGCCTGAAGCAGCTCCTGGCCATGGTCGAACGCATGGTGCTGGAGGCCGACTCTTTGCCGCAGATCGAGCGGGTGGCGCGCGACCTGGCCTTCCACACAGCCATTTGCGAGCTGTCCGGCAATGCCTACCTGCATCGGATGTTCTCCCAGATGCAGACGGAGATCCGCATGATCGTGGCGTTGATCGACAGCGTCTACCACGACCCGAAGGCCGTGGCGGAGACCCACCGCCCAATCGCCGAAGCGATCTCCCGGCGCGACGAAGCCGCCGCGCAAGCCGCGGTGCGGTTCCATATCGAAGACGCCTGGGTGAATGTCCGGGCGGTGTTCATGCAGAAACAAGGCGCCACCGAGGCGCCTCCGATGGAGTCCGTCCTATGAAAGTCGCCTACAGCGATCAACATCTCGACCACGACCCGCACGCGTTCATGGTGCGCGGCAAGATGAAGCGTAGCAACGAGCAGCCAGAACGCGCCCTGCGCCTGCTGGCCGCGGTGCGCGCCGACGGCCACGACGTGATCGCCCCCGCCGGTCACGGTCCGGGCCCGCGCGCCGCGATCCACACGCCGGAGTATCTGCGCTTCCTGGAAACCGCGTACGACCGCTGGCAGTTGCTGCCCGATGCCTCTGAAGAAGTGCTACCCAACATCCATCCGTTCCCCGGACAGCCCTGCACCTATCCGGACAGCGTGGTCGGCCAGGCGGGCTTCCATATGGGCGACGCGGCCTGCTCCATCGGGCCCAACACCTGGCGCGCGGCGGTCGGCTCGGCCGACGTAGCTACCCACGCCGCGCAACTGGTAGCAGACGGCGAACGTGCCGCCTACGCGCTGTGCCGCCCGCCGGGCCATCATGCCTATGCGGACCGCGCCAACGGCTTTTGCTACCTGAACAACACCGCCATCGCCGCGCAGCATCTGCGTCGCCACCATGAACGCGTCGCTATCCTCGATATCGATATGCACCATGGCAACGGCACGCAGGGCATCTTCTATCGCCGCAACGATGTGTTGACGGTGTCGCTGCATGGCGATCCGATGCTGTTCACGCCCTTCTTCACCGGCCATGCGCATGAGCGCGGCGAGGCGGAAGGGCTGGGTTACAACATCAACCGCCCGCTGGCCCGCGGCACCGGCGACGAGGCCTATCTGGCGGCCCTGCGCGACGTGTGCCAGAGCATCCGCGCATTCGCGCCCGGCGCGCTGGTGGTGGCGCTGGGACTGGACGCCCACGAGCGAGACCCGTATCAGGCACTCGCGGTCACCACGCCCGGCTTCGCCCTCATCACTGCGGAAATCGCCCGGCTCGGCCTGCCGACGGTGCTGGTGCAGGAAGGCGGCTATCTCTCCGACGACCTCGGCCCCAACCTCTCCAGCGCGCTGCGCGGCTTCGCGAGCGCAGCATGAATGGGCCGGCAAATGCGGCGCTGGCTGCCGGCCCCCAAGCGGTGGATGTGCTGAGCGAAGGCTCGCCCGAAGTCCCGTTGGCGTGGGCCATGGACTTGCTGGCGCGGCAGTACGGGCTGGCGGGCCGGCTCTCCGCGCTGACCGGCGAACGCGACCGGAACTTCCTGCTGGAGACCCCGGCGGCAAGCTATATGCTCAAGGTCTCCCATCCCGCCGAGTTGCCGCTGGTAGCGGACTTCCAGACGCAGGCGCTGCTGCATATTTCAGCGACCGATCCCATGCTCCCCGTGCAGCGTATTGTGCCGACCCTGACGGGACAGCCCTCACTGGTCGCGCGGCCGGCCGGCGGCGATGCACGCGTGGTGCGGCTGTTCAGCTACCTGCCGGGCGAGCCGCTGCCAAAGGCGCAGCGCTCGCAGGCGCAGGCGCGGGAACTGGCGCGCACGCTGGCCCGGCTCGACCTTGCGCTGCGCGGCTTCCGCCATCCCGCCGGCGAGCTTGAGCTGCCGTGGGATATCCAGCGCGCCGACCGTGTGCGGGGCCTGCTCGACTGCGTCCCGGACAAAGCGCGCCGCGAGCTGGCGACACGCGCGCTGGATCGCTTCGCCACCAACGTACAGCCCCGGCTGCCGCGCCTGCGCGCCCAGCCGATCCACAACGACTTCAATATCTATAACGTGCTGGTCGACCCGCAAGACCATGCGCGCATTGCGGGTGTGCTCGATTTTGGCGACATGGTCCATGCGCCGCTGATCGACGACCTGGCCGTCGCCGCCGCCTATCAGCTGGATCCGGCCGGCGATACGATGGCCACGCTGGCGGACTTCGTCGCCGCTTATCATGCGGTGCTGCCGCTGGAAGCCGATGAGATCGACGTGCTGTTCGACCTGGTGCAAGCCCGGCTGGTGATGGTGGTGGCCATCAGCGGCTGGCGCGCCGCGCGGCATCCGGAGAACGCCCCTTACCTGCTGCGCAACAATGCGGTCTCCTGGGACCGGCTGGCGGCCTGCGACGCCATTCCCACCGAACAGGCACGCGACGTCCTGCGACGAGCTTGCGGGCTGGCGTGACCACGACACCAAGGAATCCGATGACCCCTTCCGTTCCCGAACTGGCCGAGCGGCGCGCGCGTGTGCTCGGGCCGGCGTACCGCCTCTTCTACGAGGAGCCGCTGCACGTCGTGCGCGGCGAAGGCGCGTGGCTTTACGACGCCGGAGGAGAGCGCTACCTCGACGCGTATAACAACGTCGCATCGGTCGGCCATTGCCATCCGCAAGTGGTGGAAGCCATCGCCCGTCAGGCAGCCCAGCTGAACACGCACACGCGCTACCTCCATGAAGGCATCCTGGATTACGCGGAGCGCCTGCTGGGCACAATGCCGGATGCGCTTGGCCATGCCATGCTCACCTGCACCGGCAGCGAGGCCAACGACCTGGCAATGCGCATCGCCCGCGCCCACACCGGCGCGCAAGGCCTGATCATCACGCGCTTTGCCTATCACGGCGTCACCGCATCCATTGCCGAGGCATCGCCTTCGCTCGGGCGTTACGTGAAGCTCGGCGACAGCGTGCGCACCGTGCCGGCTCCGGACAGCTACCGCGTCCCGCCGGCGCAACTTGGCGCCGTATTTGCCGAGGGCGTGCGGCACGCCATCGACGACCTGCGCGCACAAGGCATCCGCCCGGCCGCGCTGCTGGTTGACACCGTGTTCTCCAGCGACGGCATCTTCACCGATCCCCCCGGCTTCCTGAAAGACGCCGTCGCCGTCATCCGCGCGGCCGGCGGCGTGTTCATTGCCGATGAGGTGCAGCCTGGCCTGGGCCGCACCGGCGACGCGTTCTGGGGATTCCAGCGGCACGGCGTGGTACCCGACATCGTTACCATGGGCAAGCCAATGGGCAACGGCCACCCGCTCGCCGGGCTGGCTGTGCGCCCCGAGGTGCTGGAGGCGTTTGGCCGCGAGTGCCGCTATTTCAATACCTTCGGCGGCAACCCGGTCTCGGTCGCCGCCGGCATGGCGGTGCTGGACGTGATTGAGCAGACGAAACTCACGGCGCAGGTACGGCGCGTTGGCGCGCACCTGCGCGAGCGGCTGGCCGGCGTCGCGGCGCGGCACCCGCTGATTTGCGATATCCGTGGGGCCGGCCTGTTCGTCGCGGTGGAATTTGTGAACGGTAGCGATACCGGGCAGCCAGCGACAGCGCAAACCGCCCGCATCGTCAACGGCCTGCGGCGCCGCCATGTGCTGGTCGGTGCCACCGGGGAACATGCCAACATCCTGAAGATCCGTCCTCCCATGGTGTTCACGGAGGCGCATGCCGACCTGCTGGCCGATACCCTGGACGCGGTGCTAACCGACGTGGAGTACGCACCCCCGACATAGGAAACGGTCGCAATGCCTGCGCTGCGTCGGCAGCGGCTGTTGAGGGAAGCCATCAAAAAGGGCCTGGGATATTGATTGACATGGCCACGATACGCGCTGCTGTCCTATCCATGGAAACTGCCGCCGAGCAAACTCGTCGAGTTCATGGTTCAAGAGTCGTGAAGTGTAGTAACAATGTTCCGCTTGCGAAGTAAAGTTGATCCGCGACCTGATTACGCTCATTTCGCCGTCTCACGGCTTTCCTTTACTGCTGCAGTTCGGGGAGCGCGTGTCCCCTGCGCTCCTACTCTCACGCCGCCAAAAGGCTGCCTGGCTTTTTGTTCAGCGGCTTAGATTGCAGCCTATTTTGGCCATGATGCGCGAGAACGCTCCTTTTACTCAACGAGATCGAAGCCGCCTAGTCTGTGCGAAACGTAGTAAAGATGCGCCCAAGCGACGGACCTGCGATCGTTTCAACATTACTTCGCGCTACCGGATGGTATCAACATTACTACTTGAAAAATCGTAGTAATGTTGGTGCGTAAAATCGCAAACTTATTGATTTTACTGGCTTTGCGCTCGGACTTTGCGTAGCATCTTTACTACACTTCACGGCGGGCGGCAATTTTTTACTCCATTTGCACAAAAAAAGAACGGCCGCCCCGGCCAGATTCCGGGTGGCCGCAAACGAGCACCAGCTCGGTGTCGATCCTTAGATTCGGTATGAAGTCAGGCTAAGGCGCGCCAGATCCTCCACCTGCCTGACATTACCGCCACTTGGCCGCTCCTTCTTGAACGTCTTGCCGAACTTCCTGATAAAGATGAGCCGCCGACGGTTTGGGTGATCATGGCCACATGCTGAAGCCCTTGCGCAAGCACCTGACCCCGCCTGTCAATATTTGATCTGGGTGGACACTATTTGCAAAATTCGGTGCCGCAGTGAGGTCTGCTTCGAAGCTACGGTGTTTGGCCATCTTCAAAAATGCGGTCTGGAAGTCAAAACTATGGCTCCCCAAAGCGTATCCCGCGGATGGAAGGGACGCATGGGCCCGTTTCCTGGCCGGTACGTATGCGTCGATGCGGCCGGGCAGCCGGGTCGCGACCACCAATGCGCGCCGCAAATGTGCCAACACGAAATCTTGGTCCAGCTCTCAATCCACCCGTTGCGCCTGCGCCCAAGCCAGCTCGGCCACGCGCGCAAAGCGTTCGCCCATAGCATGCGCGTCCGCATTGGACGCCGTGCCGCGCGCAACTCTGCCCTTGATGCCATGCAGGATCGCGGCGAAGCGGAACATGTTAAAGACGATGTAGAAATCCAGGTTCGAGATACCATCCCGGCCTGTGCGCCTGCAATAGGCGTCGACATATGCCGCCTCGTCCGGCAATCCCAAGGCTGCCAGGTCCAGCCCCGAGATGCCACCCAGGATATCAGGCGGCATGCGGAACATCATTACATGGTAGGCAAAGTCGGCAAGTGGATCACCGAGGGTCGACAGTTCCCAGTCCAGCACCGCCAGCACCCGGGGCTCGGTAGTATGAAAAATCATGTTGTCGGCCCGGAAGTCGCCATGGGCAATGGCAACCTCCTCGGCGGCAGGCAGATGCCGAGGCAACCAGTTGGCGAGCAGATCCATCGCGGGATGCCGACCGGCCACTCCGTCGCTCAGGTACTGGCCCGACCAGCGGGCCACCTGGCGTGCCACGTAACCGCCAGGCTTGCCGTAATCGCTCAAACCGATGAAAACGGGATCTATCGTATGCAGCCGGGCCAGCGTCGCGTTCATCGCGTCCATGTACGACGCCCGGTCATGCCGTGACACATCGGAGAAGCTGGCATCCCAGAAGATCCGCCCTTCAACCATATCCATGACGAAGAACCAGCTGCCAATCACCGACTCGTCGGTGCAAAGCCCGTGAATATACGGCACCGGGAAATCCGCTTGGCCGAGCGCCGCCATCACTCGCGCTTCGCGCTCCACCGCATGGGCGCCCTTCAGCAAGGCACCGCGCGGTTTGCGCCGCAGCACATAGCTGCGACCAGGCGTGGTCAGGCGGAATGTGGGGTTGGACTGCCCGCCCTTGAACTGGTCGATCGTGAGCGGCCCCGCATAACCCGCCACATTCTGTTCCATCCAGCGCTCCAGGGCCGTCTGGTCGAACTGATGCTGCTCGCGCACCGGCACCGTGCCGGCGAAGTCATGCCTGTTAGCCATGTCTGTCCTCGGCGTCGAAAGTGTTACGCTTGATCATCTTCGCTAGCGTCCATTTATAAACTGCGATCGAGCCGTCATAGGTTCGAAGGCATACGGCCAGTCCCGGCCATATGCCTCTACTCAGGGGCCTACACATCTTGCGTGCCGAGACCAGCGCCCATATCTCAGAACTTGTGCCGAATCCCCAGCGCAACCCCGGTTTGGTTGGTTTTCCCCGGTGCGAGCGTCTGCAGCGAAGCGAAGTTGAGCGCTGCGTTTTTTGCGTAGGCTGCCGCGCCATAGACGTCAGTGCGCTTGGATAGCGAGTAGATTCCCTGCAACACGTACTGTTGCGCATTGGCCGGGTTGGCGACGCCTGCCTTCGACTTGATGTCGTCGTAGTAGTAGGCGAGCGTCAGCCCGAATGGCGGGGCGATCTGATAGCCGATGCCGGCCCAATACATATTGTCGCGCGACGAGGTAACACCGTTTGCGGCGACATCCTTGCCCCAGCGGTAGCCAGCCGAGAGCCGGATCGGTCCCTGCGTGTAGGTGCCGGCCACTGCTGCCTTGCGCGACTTGGCGATGCCGGCGGCGGCGTCGGGGCCATTGCCCTGATCATAGATCGCCGAGACCGCAAACGGCCCCGACTCGTAGCTGACGCCGCCGCCCCAGGATGCGCTGGCCTGAATCGAGCCAGGCTGTTCACCGAACGCGTAGTGAGCCTGCGCCGTCAGCGCGTCGAGGGCGATGCGGTACTTGACCGAGTTATCGACGCGCAAGGGCCCGAGCAGCACCGAGAACGGTTCGTAGGTGCCCGAGTAGTAGAGCGGCGTAAAGTTGGCCAGGATGTCAAAAAACGTCGTGTATTGCCTGCCAAACGTTAGCCGTCCATAGCGCGATTCAATGCCGACAAAGGATTGCCGGTTAAACAAGCGCGAGGTGTCGGCCATCGTACCGGTGTCGATATTGAAGCCGTTCTCCAGCACGAACAGGGCCTTCATGCCGCCACCCAGATCTTCCACGCCGCGCAAGCCCCAGCGCGGGCCGGACAGGCCCGCAGAGGTGAGCTTGACCGCCGACTTGGCGCTGTTATCTCCCGAAATTGCGGAACGATTGTTGCTGCTGTACTCCAGATAGGTGTCGGCCACGCCGTAAATCGTAACACCGGATTGCGCGAGTACGGCCTGCGCCGACATACCCGTTGCACCCATCGCCATAACCGATGCCAGAAACCGAACCCGTCCAATCTTGTTCAAAACACTCCTCCTTATCGATGTGATGTGCAACCTGCGAAAACCCATCTCTCGGCGGCAAATTCGTTTTTACTGCCTGCCTGCTCACCAAAAGAACGCTTTCTGACGATAAAACTCAAAAATGTGGGATACACGTCGCTGGTCCCTACGCAATGTTTTCGCCCCTGGGCCCTTACCGAGGCGAACAAGGGCCGTCTTTGCGAAGGCTCAGTCCAGCCGGATTCCGGCCGCCTTAATCAAGGCAGACCAGCGTGCCTGGTCGGCGCGGACATCGGCGGCGAATTCCGACTGGGGCTTGCCGCCGGGCTCGTAGCCCAGGTCAGAAAATTTCCTGACAACCTCCGGATTGCGCGTCACCGCCGAAATCTCGATCTGCAACCGCTTGATGACCTCCGGGGGCGTTCCCGCGGGGGCGAAGAAGGCGCCCCAGCCGAGCGCTTCAAAACCGGGCAAGCCAAGTTCCGACAGCGTGGGGACTTCGGGCGTCAAGCGGCTCCGCTTGGCGCCGGATGAGGCGATGATGCGCACCTTCCCGGATGCGATATAGGGACGCACGGACGGGTAGTCGGTCCACATCGCGGCGACCTCACCGTTTGCCAGCGCCTGCACCGCGGCACTGCCGCCCTTGTAGGGGACGTGCAACATGCCCGCACTTAACGCCTGATTTAACGCGTGACCATACAAGTGTGACGACGAAGCGTTGCCGAACGATGAGTATTCCCACTTCTTGGTGGTAGCGTTCGCCTCGCTGGTGAAACCTGCGAAATCGGTGGCCTTCACGCGGCTGGTGCTGACAGCCAGCCACAGCGGTGCACTAACCAAGGTGGTCACGGGAACGAAATCGCGCAGCGTGTCATACGGAATCTTCGGCATCGCGCTGGCAGTCTGCAGCAGGATCGGAATCGTGAACAGTAGCGTATAGCCGTCAGGCTGGGCCTTGGCGACATAATCGCTGCCGATCACGCCACTGGCGCCGGGCCGGTTATCGACCACGATGGCCTGCTTCATACTGGCCTGCAGCGCCGAACCGGCAATACGCGCGACCACATCGGTACCGCCACCCGCGGGAAACGGCACCACGACCCGCACTGGCTTGTCGGGGTACGATTGGGCCGCAACCGGGCCGCACAGAAGAACCAGCATCGACATCAGGGCACGCCGGCGGGGGAATGAAATCCACGTCATGGATCACCTCAAATGAATTCGGAAGTAAAAGGGGGGCTCTGCGCGCACGCGCAGTAGCAGATGTCATGGCATGTTGCGATCGAACGGCCCCATCGGGCCGGCGGCGGCAGATCAGTCCGGTTGAATCCCGGCCTTCCCAATCAGCTCGGCCCAGCGCACTTTTTCGGCGCCGACTCCCCTGGCGAACGATTCCTGGGACTGGCCGCCGGACATGTAGCCAAGGCTGCCGAGGCGTGATACGACATCAGGCTGATGGAGAACCTTCACGGTCGCCGCGTGCAGCTTGCGGACGATCTCTGGCGAGGTCTTGCTGGGGACGAACAGCCCGGCCCACGTCGGCAAATCGAAGCCCGGATAGCCTTGCTCAGCCAGCGTCGGTACCTCGGGCGTCAACGGCGACCGCTTGCCGCCAGTGACCGCCAGAAGGCGGATCTTGCCCGATGCCAGTTGCGGCTTCAGCGTAACGATATCCAGAATCGTGAGTGACACCTCGCCCGCAACCAGCGCCACGCTCGCCGGAGCAGAGCCTTTGTAGGGCACGTGGATCATGTCCAGCTCGGCCACCGCGTTGAACTGCGAGCCGAGCACATGTGCGGAGGAGCCGTTGCCAAGCGAGGCAAAGCTATGCTTGCCTGGATGCGCCTTGACGTCCGCCACGAACTCCTTGACGGTGCGCGCCGAGGTCCGCGAGGTACTGACCGCCACCCATAGCGGCGAGGTGACCACGTCAATGACCGGCGTCAGGTCTGCGATCGGGTCGTATGGCAGCCTCTTGAACAGCGATGGCGTCTGCACCAGCAGCGGCACCGTCAGCAGGATCGTATTGCCATCCGGCGCCGACTTGGCCACCACGTCGGTGGCAATCGTGGCGCTGCCTCCCGGCCGGTTTTCGACGATGACGGTCTGCCCCAGCTCGACGGAAAGTTTCTCAGCCAGCAGACGGCCCAGCACATCGCCGCCGCCGCCGGGCGCGAACGGGACGACGATCCGGGCCACCGGCTTCGACTGAGCCCATACGGGGTTGCCGAGCGAAGCGAGGCACGCGGCCTGGGCAGCGAACGCGAGGAACGATCGGCGGGTTTTCGTGGACATGCTCTTGTCTCCCGTAGACGGCTGTCATGGCCGCCTTTCTTATGGTCTGAAATGGTGGGGCCTGCAGTGCCAGCTTCCCTTTATTGCAGAATTAGAGCGCACAACGCAGGCGGTGGAAAATAGCTTCGAAAGAACAGCTCACATCGTGGGATTTTCCTCGTCAGCGTGTGAGGGCAGCGGACCTCAAGAGCATTCCGCGCCACCCTGCACTGCTCGCCGGATAAAATCGTGGCGTCGGCACGGCCAGCAGATCGGCATTCATAGCGGACTCACCAGATGTCCGCCATCCACCGCCAGCGTCGTCCCGGTCATTGCTGCGCCAGCATCCGATGCCAGCAGCAGAAGCGGCCCGTCCAGATCGGTCAGCTGGCAGAAACGCCGGCTGGGAATGCGCAGACGCAGCTTCTCGCCGGCCTCGCTGCGCAGGAAGTCTTCATTCATCTCGGTCATCACGTAGCCGGGGAGTAGCGCATTGACCCGGATCCGGTGCCGCGCCAGTTCCAGCGCCAGTGCCTTGGTCACCTGGATCACGCCAGCCTTCGAGATGGCATAAGGTGCAACGCCCGCCGTCACCCTGGCGCCAAGGATCGAGGCGATATTGACAATGCTGCCGCCGCCGGCATTCGTCATGCGCCGCCCGGCTTCGCAGGCGACCAGCCAGCACCCTTTCAAATTAGTGTCGACCACCGCATCGAAATCCGCCTCGGTCTGCTCCAGCGCCGGCCCGGTCAACGCGACCCCGGCATTGTTGACGACCACCTGCGGAGTACCCCACGGTATCGCGTCGAAGCAGGCCTGGATGCTTTTCGCGTCGGTCACATCAAGCGCCAATGCGCACGCCGTTCCGCCCGCCTGGCAGATCGCTTCGACGATCGGTTGCAGCTTGTCCACGCGACGCGCGGCGAGCGCGACCCGCGCGCCGGCCGCCGCCAGCACAGATGCAAAGTGCTTGCCGAGTCCGCTCGATGCGCCGGTGACCAGCACCACGCGCCCATCCAGCCGGAAGCGCTGCGATGGCGCGACGGCTGCAGCGCTGTGTGTGTCCTGCAATTCACTGTTCATGTTGTCGCCCGACTCTTTTACCGAGCGGAACCGCAGTCCGCTCGATCCGATTGATGTCAGCCAAAGTTAGCCTGCCTCTTCTGTAGCATCGCCGTCACGCCTTCGGCAAAATCCGCGCTTGCGGCACATAGTGCGAAGCTTTCGGCCTCGGCGCGCAGCTGGGCCTTCAGATCGCGCTGGCCGGCATCGAGCAGCAAGCGGCGGGTCAGCGCCAGCGCCAGCGGCGGACCGGCTGCCAGGCGACGCGCGATGCCCTCGGCCTCGGCCATCAGCTCCGCCGGTGCCACCACGCGGTTGACAAGGCCGGTGGCGCATGCGTCTGGCGCGGACAGCGGCTCGCACAACAGCGCAAGCTCCAAGGCGCGACGCAGCCCCACGACGCGCGGCAGGCGCCAAGTGGTGCCGCACTCGGGGCTCGCGCCGACCAGTGCGGCGGCGACATTGAAGCGCGTATCTGCCGCGGCGACGATGAGGTCCGCGGCCAGCATCACGCCGATGGCACCTCCCGCCACCGCGCCGTGTACGGCGGCTACCTTCGGGAATTCGAGACGATCCATCACGGCAAGCGCGCCGTGCATTTCGTCGACAACCTCGGCCGGGCTGCCATGCGCCGAGGTCATCGCCTGCAGATCGCCGCCGGACAGGAAGGCACGCCCTTCGCCGCTCAGGATCAATGCGCGCACATCGGTGGCGGCCGCGAGGTTTTCGCAGGCAAGGCGGAAGGCCCGCGCCAGCGCAAGGTCGACGGCGTTGCGCGCCGCCGGCCGGTTGAAGCGGATATGCGCAAGGCTCCCATCCCGCCATGCCAGCACCGACATGGCGGCCTCCGTATCGGCACTCTCAGTGAGCGGCTTCACGCTTCCCCCTCCCGCTCCACCACAAAGCTGGCCACGGTGGCGCACGACCCGCCGATATTCAGCGTCTGGAGCCGCTTTGCGCCTTCGATTTGCGCCTCCCCTGCCGTGCCGGTCACCTGGCGCGCGGCATCTAACAACATGCGCGCGCCGGTGGCGCCCACCGGGTGCCCACACCCAATCAAACCGCCGCTCATATTGACGGGGCACCGTCCGCCCGGTTCGATGCTGCCGTCTTCCACGGCTTGCCAACTCTGCCCCGGCGGCGTCAGGCCGAGGTGGTCCAGCGCCACGTACTCGGTGGTGGTGAAGCAATCATGGGTCTCGACCCCGTCGATCGCCTCAATACCCGTCACATTGGCCCGTCGCCAGGCATCCTCGATGGCGTGGCGCAGGTGCGGGAATACATAAGCCTGGTCACGGCTGCGCTCCAACTTGTCCTGCAAGCGCAGGCCGGCGGTGCGGTGTCCCCACCCTGCGATACGCGGCAGTTGGTCGACCGATGTGCCGCGCCGGCGCGCATACTCCTGCGCGAAGCGCGGCGAGGCGAGTACAATGCCGCAGCCGCCGTCGGTCACCTGGCCGCAGTCTTGGCGGCGCGTGCCCGGCTCGATCAGCGGGTTGGCTTCGTCGTTGTCGGTGAAACTGTCGGCGTTGAACTGCCAGTTACGGGTCTGCGCCAATGGATTGCGGCGAGCATTACCGTAGTTAATCTCGGCAATGCGATTCAGGTATTTGCGGTCCAAGCCAAAGCGGCGCTCATACTCCTGCGCGATGCGCCCAAATGCCGCGGGCCACATGAAGGTGCATTCGATCTCTTCGCGGCCTTGCCACGCGGCGGAATTCTGATTTTTCGAGGCCTCGTGGCCCGAGATGTTTTTAAACTCCTCGGCGCCCACCACCAGCACGCAATCATAGCGCCCGGCTTCGAGCTCCGCCATCGCCGTCAGTACTGCCAGCGACGACGACGCGCAGGCGCCCTCATGGCGCATGGCCGGTACGCCCCACAGTTCCGGCACCACTTGCGCCACCATCGCGCCGAGATGCGCCTGCTGGCGTTGCAGTTCACCGAACGCGTTGCCGACGTGGATGCTCTCGATCTGCGCTGCATCGAGCGCGCAGGCGTCCAGGGTGCCGAGCGTGGTGTCGCGGATGATGTCGGAGATGTCCTGTCCGTGGCGGGACCAGACCTTGGCGAAGTCGGTCTGGTAGCCGCCGAGGATGTATGCGGATTGGCTCATGTCAGTGGCTCGGTTGGGGTTCACAGCAAGCCAGCCCAATCGGACTGGATGTCCCTCGCGTCGGCCCAGCACGCATGCGTGCCGCTACTGATGCGATGGGGTAAGAAAATGCGCGCGACTGGCCCTGCGGCGAGATCGCGGGCGTCCAGCACCATGCATTCGGAACGCTCGGTGTTCATGTCCGTGACGAAGCTGACCACATAGCCATCGTCCTCGCCCTGCGCGTCGTGGCACGGCGCCATCGGCGATTCGCTGCCGAAACGGCCTTCGCCGAACAGGTACTGTTGCGACTCGCAACTGGTGTGGTCATAGCGCAGGATGCCGTCGAACAGGAACGCTCCGGGGTGCGCAAGCATGTTGTATGAGTAGCGATACGGCTTGCCCCAGTACTCCATGTTGACCATGCCGAATTCGAGATAGCGCTCGTCCAGGCGGCGTTCGCGCGTAGCGCCGGTGCGCAGGTTGAAGCGCCATTCGTACAGCGTCGGGCCATATCGGTCCGGCCCCATGGTGTTGCCGGTGTTGTCGTATCCGGCCTTCGGCATTGGCGTCTTCTGGTGATAGCCGTGCAGCACCACCTCGTCACCGTCTTCCCAGGCATTGAGCCAATGCAGCACGTAGGTCGGGCTCGCCTCGAACCAGCGGATCTGCGCCGAGGCGGCCCTGCGGCGCGGCACGATGGCAAAGCGCGATGGCTTGTCGGGATAGTAGGTAAGCTTGTGCTTGCCTTGCGGCAGCAGATTCTTGTCCCAATGCAGTGGAAAGTCATTCAGGATGGCGAAATGTTCCGTGAACGCCATGTCGTGCGGAAGCCGTGGGCCCGGCAGCGGCACCGGCACGTAGTGCACCAGCCGGTTTTGGCGGTCGACTTCGCCGTAATGCATGTACGGAGCGTCCTTGCTGTAGTTGAAGAAGAGCAGATCGCCGGTGTGCGGATCGACCTTGGCATGGGCAGAGAGGCCGCAGTCGCGCAACACGTCGGCCCCCCAGGCATCGACCCCCTCCAATTCCAGAGTGCGTGCATCCAGCCGGTACGGCTCGCCGCATTGATAGAACATCGCGAGGGCTTTGCCCGCATGGACGATGACGTCGGTCGCGGCACTGTCGCGCAACCCGCCGCGCGCCCCCCAGCCCGGCAACTCCGACAAGCTCGGCTTGTCAATCAGGCCGGCATACAGCGCCCGCCCGGCTTGTTGCTCCTGCTGGAACGCCTTGGTGCGGACGAAGCGGTTGCGGTATTCGCAGCGACCGTTTTGGAAACTCATCAGGTGCAACATCGCGTCACCATCAAAAGGATGGAACTTGCCGAGCGGCTGGTGCACCGGGTTCTGCGTGTTGCGCAGATAGACGCCATTGAGGCGTTCCGGGATCGTTCCCTCGACCTCGAGGTCAATGGCATTGACTTCGCGATAGTTAGGGGTGAACGGCCCGGAAGTATAGGGATGCCCTTCGAGCGCTAGCGTAGGGTGGATTTCTCCGACGACTTCGACATGCATGGTTGACTCGCTATATGAAATTTGATCGATCCGGGCGATTCAGCGCTACCCCTGCACCGTCGTACTCGTGTGCTGACTTACGCTAGTCAGCAACTGGCGCAACTCCCGCTTGAGCACCTTGCCGACCGGGTTGCGCGGCAGCTCGGCGGTGATCAGCAGTTGCTCCGGCAGCTTGAAGGCTGCGACACCTTCCGCGCGCAAATGCGCCACCAGCGCAGGCAACGTGACGGTAGCTCCCGGTTGAGGCACCACTACCGCGCAGACCCGTTCACCCAGTGTCGGATCGGGGCTGCCGATTACCGCCACCTCCCTGACATCGGTGTGGCCGAGCAGCAGGTTTTCGACTTCCTCCGACGAGATATTCATGCCACCGCGGATCACGATGTCCTTGTGGCGCCCTGCGAAGCGATAGAACTGATGACGATCCCCAGCAATTTCGAATAGGTCTCCGGTGCGGTAGTAGCCTTGCTCGTCGAAGGCGCGCGCCGACAGCTCCGGGGCGTTGAAATAGCCACTGAAGATCGCCGGTCCCTCGAAGCGGAGTTCGCCGACGTGGCCCGGCCCATCGATCTCCGTGCCGGTATCGGGATCGACGAGGCGGGTTCGGATTCGCTTTGCATTGGAGTGCGACCAGGTGTAACCGGGCACTCCCATGCGCGGGAAGTACAGCGCGCGCTGGCTGCGGTCGGGGATGTCCTCCGGTGTCGACGACAGTGCCGCGCCTTCATTAGAGCCGAAGTAATTGACGATTTCGACGTTGAAGCGCTGCGCGAACTGCGCCACCAGCCAGTCCGCCAGCGGGCCGCCGCCCGAACCGATGCGTTTCAGACGCCGCAGGTCGACTTCGCTGAGACGTTCCGGCTCCTTGAGCAGCCGGCTCAGCACGGCCGGCGCCGCCACCGTATAGTCGATCAGGCTGGTTCGCAACTGCGTGAGGAATACCTCGATGTCGAATGGGTGATGATGATGCAAGCCGCCGCCAATCAGCAGCCACGCGACAAGGCTGGTCGAGACTCCCGCCATGTTGACGAAGGGGAAAGGAATCAGCAGCTGGTTGCCGGGCTGCAGGCGGCCGGCCTCCACCACCGATTGGCCGACCACTAACCACTCGTTGTGGTTGCGCGGCACCCCCTTGGAGCGAGCTTCCGTGCCAGAGGTCCAGCAGATGGTAAAGACGTCATGCGCCGTCAGGCCAATCGCGTCCATGTGCGCGCATAGCGCCGCCGCGTTCCACCCAGTGGTAGCCGTTAGCGCGGCGTCAAGGTCGCCGATCGCGGGCGGCAAGGCGTCGTCCGAACCGTCCCGATAGCACCAGACTTGCTCCAGCGCGGCGCATTGCGTCATGTAGGTGGCCCACTGCCCGGCCGCTTGGAAGGAACCGACGCGCTGCGTCGTGATGGCGAACCTAGCGCCGGTGGTGCTCAGCACATGGGACAGCTCATGCCCGCGGTACTGCATCGGCACAGGCGACACGATGACGCCGGAGATGGCACAAGCAAGATATAGCGCGTGCAGCTCAACGCAATTCGGCAGCTGCAGCACAATGATGTCGTCCTTGCGCAAACCTTGCCGGTGCAGCCAGGCGGTGTAGCGACCAACTTGCTCAAGCAATTCGCCCCACGTCCACTGTTGCGCCTCGTTGCCCCACAGCGCAGGCCGGTTAGGTGGATCGGCGACCGCAAAGGCGGTCGGCTGCCGCACCGCGGTCTCGACGAACATTGCGCCAAGAGTCCGCTCGCCCCACCACCCGCGCGCGACATAGTCTTCGATTTTGTCCCTGGATACCAAGATCATGATTTACTTCCAACGATTGAGCGTCGCTTGACTGACAAAGGTGGCGTGAAAACCGTTGGGGACGCGGCGTGGCAACAGCACGCGCGCTACCGGTCCTTGGGCGAGGTTCGCGCCCCTGCAATCAAACACCTGAATTTCCGAGCGGGCATCAACGGGGTTCCAGACAAAGCAGACCAAGTAGCCGTCGTCTTCGGCCATGCTGTTGTCGCGCGGCGCGAAGCCGGGCTCGTTGTAGAAATGGCGCGGGCCGGCGCTATACGCGACGTAGCCGCCGGTATCGAGGTCATACTTGACCAGCCCCGGGAAGCGAGGCTCTTCGTGACCGCCATGCGGAAACACCACGTTGTACGACCAGCGATTCCTGCGCCCCTGATACATGCTGTTGATGACGGGAAATTCGGTGTTGAGCACGTCGTCGATCGGGCCTTCGCGCGTCTCGCCTGTCTTCAGGTTGAAGCGCCACCGGTAGAGGAGGAAATCGCGCTGCCGCAAATGGATGGTCTGCTCCAGCCTGCGCGCGTCCGGCTGACCGTCGGGGCCGGCGTGGATGCGGTACGGCGTGCCGATCATCACGATCTCGTCACCGTCTTCCCATGCATTGACAACGTGCAGCATGTACGTTGGCTTGGCGCTGAACCAGCGAATCTCATCGGCGCGGCCATGGCGCGGGATCACAGCAAAGCGCGACGGCTGGCTGACATCGAAGCGCAGTTTGTAGCGGCCGGCGCGCTGCGCCTCGGCATCTGGCCGCAACGGGAAGTCGTGCAGAATGCTGTAGTGCTCGGTGATGGCCATGTCGTGCGGAAGACTTGGCGCGTCGAGCGGAATTTCGGTGCGATGCACAAGCTTGCGATCCGGTCCGATCACGCCATATTCCATATACGGCCGGGTCAAGCCATAGTCGAAGAACAGCAACTCGCCGGTGTGCTCGTCCGGTTTGGAATGCGCCGAGATCCGTGTAATGGCGCCGCCGAAATCGGCGGGGCCAATGGTCTGCAGACTGTTGGGATCGACCGCGTACGGCATACCAGAGCGATACCACATGGTAATCAGCCGGCCCGCGTGGTACTTCACATCGGTGTTGGAGGTGTTTTTCAGCGGCTCGTCGGGCCGGTCCGCGCGCAGCGGCTCCTTGAGTCCCTTCCACAGCGCGCGCCCCGCGGCCTTCTCTTCCTGCAACGCGCTTGTGGCGATCCATCGGTTGCGATAGCTCACCTTGCCGTTGCGGAAGCGCACCGCATGCAGCATGCCGTCGCCGTCGTAGGCGTGGTAGCGCCAGTCAGGTGGGAAGTAGTTGTTGGGTCCGTTGCGCACATACAGCCCATTCAGATCCGCCGGCACGCAGCCGATCACAGGCAGCTCGTCAAAGGAGTCTTCTTTTTGAATGCCAGCGTTGTTCCCGCTTAGGGCTGGATTGTCGAGGACGGGCAGGTCGTCTTGCATACTGAGTGCCTCCGGCGGTGAAGATCGATGGCGCTAGTCTAGGGATCGGCCTCAGGAACGCGACTGATATTTTTGATATACTGATGTTTGTTTCGATATGTCATAAACAGCCTGACCATGTCCATTCCGCGCCGCGTACCGCTTGACCTGTTCGCATACGAGGGAGATCGCCAGTTCGCGACGACTTTGGCGCGCGGGATCGCGCTTTTGCGCTGCTTTACGCCGGAAGAGCCGGTTTTGGGTAACAAGGAACTCTCGCGCCGACTGGAGTTGCCGGTCGCGACCATTTCGCGGCTGACCTATACCTTGGTGGCGATGGGCTATCTGGCCCAGGACGAGCCACACGGCAAGTACCGGCTCGGAAGTGCGGTGCTCTCGCTGAGCTACCCGCTGCTTGAATTGTTCACGATCCGCAGGCGCGCACGACCCTACCTGCTCGAACTTGCTGAAAGCACGGGAGGCTCCGTGTCGATCGGCATCCGAGACCGCCTCAGCGTCGTCTATATCGAGGCGATCCGGTCGCACCACCACAAGGTCTATCCGCTGGATGTGGGGACGCGGCAGTCCCTCGCTGGGACCGCGATCGGGCGAGCCTATCTGATGTCATGCGCGCCATCGGAGCGCGAGGCCTTGATAAACCAGTTGCGCATCCGCGCGCCGGAGGAGTGGCAGCGGCACCAGGTGGAGTTGCGCCGCAACCTGGCCGAGTACTCGCGCTGGGGGGCCTGCGTGTCGGTTGGCGAGATCTTTCCTGATGTGCAGGCGGTGGCCGTGCCGCTCGGCCGGATTGATCGCGGTGAGCCCGCGGCGCTTAACTGCGCCTTCCAGGGACGTCCAATGAACCGATCCTGGCTGCTGGAAGAGATTGGACCGAAATTGCAAACTTTGGCCCGTCAGCTGATGTGACACCAGGCGGGGCCAGCCGCCCCTTGCCGTATAAGCAGTCTATTAACCCTCGCCGCGCCAACCAAACGCGTTGACTTCTTGCACCAGCAACTCGCCCAGTTCCGCGCGACGCTTCGCCGACATCCTCGAGTTGATCGCCGCGATACTAATCCCTGCATAACTGTTGCGGGTGAGCGCGAACGCGTATCCTACACCGCTCATTTCGACATGTGGATCCGCCGACTCCGAGTAGCCGAGCTTTCGTGCCCGTGCGATCAACTGGCGCAGCTGGCTCGCGCTGATACCAAGCCGGCTGTAGTCCTTGCCATTCCTTGCGAGCATTTGCGCAACCTCTTCATCGGGCAGCATCGCCATGATGGAGACACCCACTGCGCTGGTGGCGAGCAGGCGCCGAACGCCGACCTGCACGATGAAGGCCTTGACCGGATAGTCGCCCTCCTCTCTGCACAGGCAGACGGCGAAATCACCGCTGCGCACGAGTAGAAATACCGTGTCACCGGTCTGGCGAGCCAGCCGCTGCATCAACGGGCGAAAACGGTCGCTTACGCTGGACAGCCCGGCGGACGAGAAGCCCCATTGCAGAGCCTCGATTCCGAGCCGGTAGAGCTTAGTGGTACCGATGCGCTCGACGAAGCCCTCTTCGATCAGACACGTCAGTAGACGATGCGTCGTCGAGCGATCAAGTCCTGACACCGCGATCAGATCGCGCAGCCGGATGCCGGAGCCATGATTGGCGCCGACATGTCGCAGCAGCGACAGGGCTCTGGCGGCGCTTTGCGTGCCGGAAACGGGGGTCGAAGCAGTATTTTTCTCATCCATTGAGCAAATATACCAAATTTCACTTGCAGGTCGAATGTACGTCCCTTGTAATCGGGACAAACGGGGGCGTCGGTCGCTGGCACGAACCATTGCGATGATGAAACGCGCTGTCATGGCAAGCGGGGAACAACGCGCGACGCCCAGACTCGAGTCGAACGGAGGCTGCATTGGAACGCATCAGACTATGGTTGCTACCCGGCATGATGAACACCGCCAGCGTGTGGGAGCCGATCGCCGCGGAACTCGCCGACGTGGCGGACACCCGCATTGCAGATCTGAGTTGGCAAACCAGCATTGCCGAAATGGCGCAGAGCGTGCTGGCGCAGCAGCAAGAGCGCTTCGCGCTAGCCGGCTTTTCGATGGGCGGCTACGTGGCGCAGGAAATCCTGGCGCAGGCGCCATCGCGCGTGTCTCACCTCGCGCTGCTCGGTACGTCGATGCGGCCCGAGAGTCCAGAACAGACGACCGCCCGGAAGACGCTGCTCGATGCCATTCAGGCGGATTTCTCAGCGCTGACGCACAGGCTGCTGAAGCTCAATCTCCATCCCGCGCATGATGGGGACAGCGTCCCAGCCCAAGCGGTGCGCACGATGTTCGAAACGCTTGGTCCCGACGTCTGCGCTCGCCAGCTCCGCGCCATCATGTCCCGGCGCGATACACGTGAGGCATTGCTTGCGGCGCAAATGCCAGTCGCCGTGATATGCGGACGGGAAGATCGCGTCGTACCGCCTGCGTTATCTGAGGAAATTGCCGCGCAGCTACCCGGCGCCAGCCTGACCTGGATCAAGCAGGCGGGACATATGGCGCCGCTCGAACAACCCTCAGCAGTTGCCAGTGCTTTACGGGAGTGGCTGCGGAAGCGAGGCGCCGCGTAGTGGCGTCGTTTTCTCGACATGCGAGATATTTTCCAGATTGATCTGGATAGACAGCACAGCAAGCACTGTAATCCAACTGCAAAGACTCTCGGCCCGGGGGCTAGCAGCATTCGATGGCAGCGGAGGCACGGGCGCGAGACCACGCAGGACCAGCGGCGACCGATCCAAGTCAGGGGCGGCAGCCGGCAATTCAATCGATAACGGAAAAAGGAATCCAGATGGCCACATCCACACTTTCGACCGAACAGAAGAAAGAAATCTTCAGGGAAATGGCACAAGCCTGGGAAGCAAAGGATTGGCAAAAGTGCGCCAGCCTGATCGCCCCGGACGGCGTGTTGCATTCGGTGATGCTAGACCCTTGCGTGGGACGGCAAGCATTTCTGGAGCGCATCGAGAAAGCGGCAAAGCCTAACAAGCATGTCAAGCTGCATATCCAGCGCATGGGTATCGCCAACGAGGCGCTCTTCGTGGAGCGGATCGACGAAATCATCATCGACGGTGTTGGCCGTTCGGTTCCGACGGTCGGCATCCTCGAATTCGACGGCGCGCTGATCTCGCTGTGGCGGGAGTACTACGACCGTCCGACGCTGCTGAAGGCCCTCGGCCTGAGCGCCGATCCTCACGCGCTAGGCTGACCCGCGGCACCGCGCAACGCATTCCAGCTCAACTATCCGTTCCAGTATCATGGCCAAGACCCCACTCAAGAAGATCATCGCGTTCTATTGCCGCTTCACGCTGAGCTACAGTGCGATCGGCTATCACGCTCGCCGCATGTTCTGGCACAGAATCAAGCCGGATTTCCGCGGGCACACCTGGCTGGTCACTGGAGGCTCCGAAGGGATCGGCGCCTCCGCTGCCCGGCAAGCCGTCGCGGCCGGCGCCACCGTCATCTGCGTGGCGCGAGATGCCGCCAAGCTGATGGCCTTCGCCGCCTCGGTGACGCGACCGGAAGCGGTACAGGTCGAGACAACGGACTTCTCACTGCAGGCTGACGTCTGGGCACTGGTTGACCGCCTGGAGCAGCGCGGGGTGCGCATCGATGTGGTGGTCAACAATGTGGGCATCCAGAAGCGGGACCAGATCATCACCCAAGAGGGCCTTGAGACCTCGTTTGCAACCAACATCCTAGGCCACTATCTGCTGTTGCGCGAATTGCTGGGACGCAATATGCTGCGCGACGATGCCACCGTGATCGAGGTAGCGTCGGGTGGCATGTACAACCACGCGATGGTGGTCGACGATCTCAATATCACCGGCCCCGGCTATCTCGGCGTGCGCGCCTACGGCCTTGCCAAGCGCGCGCAGATGATGCTGATGACGCATTGGCGTGCGGTCTTCGCCCGCACACAGAAGTCCTTCTATGCGATGCACCCCGGCTGGGTTGATACCGCCAGCGTCAACCGCTCGATGCCGCGCTTCGTCGCCATCCTCAAATCCGTGCTGCGCGATCATAAAAAGGGCGCCGACACGATCGTCTGGTTGGCCAGCCGCCGGCCAGTGCAGGTACGCCGCGAGGCGATCTGGTTCGATCGCAAGGAGCGGCGTCCGCATATCTACGCACATACACCTAAGTCCACTGCGACACCGTCCGATGTGGTGGCCAAGCTCGAATCGCTGGTGCTTCCGCGCGGCGATTCTGAATTTGTGAACTTGGCGTCAGTGAATTCGATAGAAATCCAAGCCGTCGTAGGGGGAAGGTCCAGCTCCTGAAGAGACAGTGGAGACACCGGCAGATGTGGAAATTTTTCCCGCCGATTGCCTCGCGATGCCGGCCAACCGTCTTTGGGCCCAGTGACAAGTCAAGTTCGAAATGAACTGTTGTTGGGCATGCGCGACGGGGCGTTTCAGCCGGGCGATTGGAAGCAATGGCGAATGCTGACCATCGCGCCAGCCTGGTTCTGACCTGGTAACGTATTGGCCGTGTGCATCGTAGGCGTCTTGTCATTCAAGCCGCTCAACTAAGTCCGCATAAGGCAGTTACATCGGCCCTGCGCTGGATGGGCCCCGCAACATCAATTAATAAATGGAGCCTCCATCAGGGTGATTCAATCAGACAGTCTCCTCGGGCGCGGATGTACGGGTATTTCACTCATGGAACTGATCCTCCTCTGCGTCCTTACTCACTGTCGTCCGGGTTCTTCCCAATCATCTTCGCCGGCTGCCTTCCCCGACCCACTTCTGTGGCCGATCGCTCGGTCACGTGGTTTTGGCCACGCGCAGGTACTACTCAGCCGTCCGACTACTTGCACAGCACCGCTCGCCACTTCGCTCCTCGCTTATAGGCTCACTTCCCGCAGACTGTGCCATTTCTCCTGAGGTCACACGCTGTTCTTCCGTACCGTGCGGCGGCTTGTATTGTAACCACGGTTTGCAGAGGGCAACCGGTGTCCATGGGACTTCCACCCAATGCTTCAGCACCCCAAGCGATGCTCCAAATACCACCGCGCCAGCGCTTTGCGGTGCTCCGGCGGCGTGGGCCGAATCCGGCCGGGTCGCCACCCCTGCCCGCCATAGCAGGTGCGACAGTGCGCGCAACGGTATGCGCGCTTCGAAAAGCTGTACGTTCACGCGATACGGCGCTTCATACCCGCACCGTCGACATGCCCACTCCATTAGACAGCGATGCGCCGGGCATCGAGCCGCACTCCCGGTTTGATGCAAGATGCTGTGGTAGCCGCGCGCCATGCAGGAGCGACAGTAGCTGAACACTTCGCTATAGCGTCGCCGCTCGGTTGCCTCGACCGACTTCCTGTCGAACAGGTAGCCCAGCGATGGAGTAAGCTTCGCCTCGTCGAGCGTGAGGATAGGAAAGCGCGGCGGCCGTAGAGGCGTCTCACAACGCGGCGGCGATGAGCACGCGTCCGGTTGCATGGTGTGACTGGTCAAAATGGCGAATGCGTTGTCAGGTGGTGTTGTGATGCGGCTGATGGGGCCGGACATCGATCGAACCATGGGAGTCGCTCGTCTCGATCTTGTGGAAATTCACGAACCTGCTCTGCGGCAGAATGCCCTCATAGGGTTCGTTCGGCTGAACGAAACCCTGGGCCCCAACAAAAACGCTGCGCATGGCATGGACATAACCGCAATGCCGTACCGCTTGAACCCATAATGCACTCGGGGCAGTAGCCCGGGCAGTCCCTCACAAGGGTTTTAGCGCTCCCTGAGTCAGTTCTGAGTGAGCGCGGCTATTGCTGGGCGCTATATCCGCAGCATTGTGCCCGAGACCTGATTCGCTGAAGCTCAGACCTTAACGTGGTCCTGCCGCTTCCTAAGCCTAAGCAGCCGGCGCATGCCGATTAGCCCGAATATCGGTCCCGGCAGCATGATCCACGCCACATGCGGCCCCAGTGCCGGAAAGGAACCCGTGGCAATCGGGATCGATACGGTTGTGAGTGCGAAGCCCAAGCAGTTCTGGATGGTGAGCGCGCTACCCAGCAGTTGCGGCGGGCAAGCCTGTATCGACATGGCCGAGAATTGCGGTGAATCGGCGATCACCGCGATACCCCACAGAAGAAGAATCGCCAGGACTAGCGCGCCAGGCGCTTGTTCGAGCATCGGATACAGCGCACATATGAGTCCGGAAGTGGCAAGCGCAACCCAGGCTACACGCGCCGAACCTACGTGCCGGCTTAGCATGCCACCAGCGATGCTACCCAGCGCGCCTACCCCGATTACCGAAAAAGCCCAGGCAGAGATCGTGCCGGGCGCGGCTGCGGTGCCATGCGCAAGAACTGGAGCCAGCAACAGCGGCACTAATGTCCAGAAGGTGTAGAGCTCCCACATGTGCCCGAAATAGCCGAGGGCAGAGGCCCGGAACGCCGGCACGCGGAATGCCTGCAAGACCTGGGCGCCACGTAGGACAGGGCCAATGCCGCGCGGCTGTACGTGCGGCCCATCCCCGAGCAAACCTACCAGCAACGCCGCAAGCAGCGCTAGACAAGAGGAGGTGAGCATCACCGACTGCCACGGTACCGACGCGCCCAGTGCTCGGATACCATGCGGCAAGGCTGTCCCGAGCGTAAGCATCCCTACAAGCAGACCCAGACTTTGTCCTGCGCGTAATGGATCCCAACTGACGACGAGCTTCATGCCCAGCGGGTAAATACCCGCCAGTGCCAAACCGACGGCGAACCGAAAGGCCATTGCGCCGGGCAGTCCTTGGCTGAGCAACGCGAAGCCGGCGTTACAAGCCGCGCCGAGGAGTGCACACACCACGAAGATTCGGCTCGCGGAATAGCGGTCCGCCAGGCCGCTAAGCGCGAATCCCAATGTCCCGGCGATGAAGCCGCCCTGCACGGCGTTGGTAAGCCAGCCGATATCCGCCGTGCTAAGGCCCCACAGCCGCTGCAGATCGTCAGCTGCGCTGTTGGCACTGAACCAGAGTGAGGTGCCAAACAACTGCGAGATGACGATCCAGGTCACCGGCCTGGCTTGGAGCGCTGCAGCGGCCATAGAGTCAGAGCTCCTTGCAACCGGTCTGGGCCGCATCAACCTTCACCGTATCCCACGGCAACGGCTCGACCACCTTCCAGCCGACCTTGGCGCCGTAGGGCGAGTCCTTCAGCGCGACAGTCTCCGAGAAGTAGGTGCCTACGGTGCCTTGGTGGTCCTGCTTGCGAATAGCGAGCTTGCCGACGACCGTATCCACTGATGACTTTTCCAGTGATGCGATCAGGTCCTTGGGCGACATTGACGGCGACGCGTCCATTGCAGCCAGCGCAAGGCGCATTCCGGCGTACGCCTGGATCGCCTGTGGGCCAGGCACGTTGTGGAAGGTGGCAGTGTATGCTTTGACGAAGCGCGCCATTTCCTTGTTGGTGCTTTCCGTCGTCCAGGAACCGAACAAGCCCGCGGTTACGAGCTGCGGGACGTCGCTGCCGAGCGCGGCAAGCATGGAGTCCGGCATGCCCAACGGCGGTAGCATGAACTGCTTCAGTCCAAAGCTGCGCACCTGCCGAATGAAGGCGGGCATGTCATCGCCTACCGCCAAGGCCAGGTAGATGGCATCGGCGCCGCTGCTCTTGATCTGTGAGATAGCGCTGGACCAGTCAGCCGTTCCCATTGAGCGGCCAGCCTCCCCCACGATCTTGACGCCCGGGATTTTGGCGAACTCTGCCTTGTTGCTCTGGCCCCAGACAACGTCGTGGTAGACAATGAACCATTTTTTTTGAAGCAACTCGGGACGCTTTTGCATCAGAACGCGTGTGGCATTCCCCACCATCGCATCGTTCGGGTTGGTGCGGAACACAAATCGGTTGCACTGCGCGCCAGTCACCTGAACCGCTTGGGCATTCGTGGTCACAATGGGAACATTCAGCCGATCAGCTTGCGCGGCCAAGCCCAGCACCAGAGCACTGGTGGCGCCGCCAACCAGAATGGGGGCCCGGTCCTTGATGACAAGTTTTTGCGCTTTCATCAAGCCGCTGGCGGCGTTGCCCTGATCGTCCTCTATCACAAGGCGTACCGGCTTGCCTTTGACAGTCGGATGGTCCTTGGCGGCCAGTTCATAGCCGTTTTTCATGTCGATGCCTAGGGGCGCGAGCGCACCGGTGGTCGGAACGATGACGCCGATCACCACGTCTTCCGCCGCGTTGGCCGCCGCGGGCAACAGCGCAGCGCACCTGATTGCTGCAGCGCAGAACGCAAACGTCTTGCTGACTTTCATGTCATCCCCTCTTCGAAGTGCCCGCTGCCAGCTTCACCTGGCGGGCGGTCTGATTGGCGCCCGCGGTTGCGCTATAAGGTGAGCCAGGCGGCTCGTCTTCCGCGATTTCACGGTCCTTGTCATACACGGCCATAATCCAGCGCCGCGCAGCTTCCTCGGCCTCGCGACTGTCGCCCCGCTCGATGGCGGCCAAGACCGCTTCCCAGTCCGCGATCCAGCTGGCGCGGTTGCCCTCGTCTCGCATTACCTTGCGCGTGATCGGTAGCGTCAACCGACGCAGCGACGTCAAAAATTTGCGCGCGTACTGGTTCTGTCCGGCTTCGACGAACTGCACGTTGAGCCGGAACATAAGCGCAAAGTATGTGTCAGTGTCCTCTTGCACGCTTGCCTTGAGCGCATCGGTTCTTTCGTGGAGCACCTTCACTGTGGCGGCATCGCGTTTCGACGCCGCCTCTGCGGCAATCAGGCCATAGAGCACGGCGCGTACGTCGAAGGACTCTTTCATGGTCTGCGGTGTCAATACCGCAACTGTGGCGCCGCGGCGCGGCTGGACATCCACCAATCCTTCGACCTGGAGTTGTTGCAGCGCTTCACGCACGGGACCCCGGCTGACATTGAAAGTCTCGGCAATCGTTGTCTCAATCAGCGGCTGGCCGGGAGCATACACGCCGCGGATGATGTCATCCGCCAGGCTGTTTGCAATTTGCTCGGCCAGCATCAGCGGTACTTTTGCGCCTCGGCCATCAGGCAGGTAGTTGTCTCGCCCTGAATCGTCTTTGTGGGCCATATCTGTCCTTAATTTCGTTTGCCGCTGCCGCGGCACTAATCAATGCGGCTTTGTCGAGAGCAAAAGCAGTTTCTGCAACGCCCGGACCGCCCTCGCAGTGGAGGGGAAGACCGCGATGCCTTGTTCCAGAAGCTCCACGCGTTTGCGACGCACGAGGTTCTCCTGTGTCTTGTCGCCGGTTGACCGTAGCGCCACGCACACATGGGGACCGCTGGAACTGGCGTTGGCAATGCTGGCACAGATGGATTCGATCTCCTTCACACCGTCGGCCTCGCTGTCCGAGAAATCCATGATCGAGCCCATTTCCACATATACCACCACCGCGTCGACGGCGGGATCCTTCTTCAATTGGTCGACGATGTCGCCGAAGATGTGTCGCTCACCTTCTTTCAGCCCCCACACTGGAATGTCAATCGGATTGGCGACGCTGGTGCCGGGCAGCCCGAAACGGCTGAGCGCATCAGCGGTAGCATCCGAGAAGGGCGGTACCTCAAGGCCTGCCCGTGCAGCGGCGTCGCAGCACGTCACACTGACACCGCCGCCAGAGCCAAAGATACCAAGGCCTGGTCCGCGCAGGCGGCCATGCGCGCTATGGATGAGGAAAGCATCCATCAGCTCGTCAACGCTATCGACCTGCAGCACGCCGGACTGCTTCACCGCGGCACGCCACAGGGTCTGGTCCGTGGCCAGCGCGGCGGTATGGCTGCCGGCAGCGACTAACCCTTGCTCAGTCGTGCCACCCTTGAACAGGATCACCGGCTTGCTAATCTGTCGCGCCAGGCGGAAGAACAGACCGGGGTCACGGATCGACTCACTGTAGAACGCGATCAGCGTAGTGGCCGGATCCGCTTCGCAAAACAGCAGGAAATCCACCAAGTCGAGGTCAATGCAGTTGCCGCAAGAGAGTACCCGTGCCACGGGAACGCCTTGCACCTGGGCGCGTCGCACCACGTCGCCCGCGAAGGTGCCGCTCTGAGAAATGAAGCTGATCCCGCGCGTGGCCGTCGGGCAATATTGTGCCGCACCCATCGCCATGCGGCTCGTCGCGCTGAACGTTCCGATGCAGTTGGGGCCAACCATACGCATGGTACCGTTCGCAAGCACTGCTGCGATCTCACGTTCCAGTGTCTCGCCCTTTGAGGGGTCGTCGCCTGCTGACCATTCCGAAAAGCCCGCGGTGAGCACCTGTACAACCTTCACGCCCTTTTCCTGACACTGGCGTAATGCGTCGGGCACCTGAGCGGCGCCGAGCGCGATATAAGCGCGATCTACTTGTGCCGGCACATCGAGGATCGCGGGGTATGCCGGCAGGTCGCAAATCGTCCTGGCCTTGGGATGAATCGGGTAGATTGGTCCGTGAAAGCCGAAATCCAGCAGGTTCCGGATGCTTCGGTAGCCGAGCTTCGTCGTGACAGTTGACGCGCCAATGAAGGCAATGGACTGGGGGTCGAACAATGACTCGGCGCCCTCCAGTCCCGCACGGCGGCGCGCAGCCGCCTCCGCTACTTGCGTCGCCGACAGGACCCGCGGGCCCAACTCCTTCGCCAGCGGCATGACGACCGCGTCCACTGCCAGGCAGCCGCTGGGGCCAACGATCACCGGATTGATATCGACGTCCCCGACTTCGCCGCGCACGATCAGCCCATCCGGACCTGCCACCGCCATAAGGCAAGAGTGCAGCGCCGCGCGCGCGTCCGGGTCGAGCGGGATGCACGCGGGCGGGAAGGCCTCGTCAATGAAGGCGGAGGCGGCGCGCTCGGTAAGCGGGGCCAGTGCCGCAGCGGGAGCAGCTTTTTGCTCCACGCCGGTACCCCCGGGACCCAGCAACACCACGGCGCCATAATCGCGATCAACCCGAGCCCCGATGAAAACCTCCAATCCCTGGGGCACGCGCTCTTCGACCAGTACACCTTCCAAACGCGCCTGTGGCGATGAAGCTCTGCACGCATCCAGGATATCGTCGAAGGCTTGACCTACCTCCGCCAAGGGAACCCCCACGCGCACGCCGCCGGCGGCCGCCTTATGCACAATGTCGGGTGATACCACCTTCATCACCACGGGGCGCTCAAGCGCTCGCGCCGCTTGTATCGCCTCGGCTGCAGAGCGGGCCAATTGCGGTCGGGTGGTTGCGATCCCGCAGGCGCGCAGCAGTTCTTTGGATTCAATCTCGTTCTTCATGGTTGTCCATTCGAAGGTAACTTGAATTAGCAAGCGGGCGCACGATTCAAATCAAGATCTTGCCGCTCTGGAACCAATGCAACGGCTCAGACGCGTGCCGCAATGTCACTGCGGTAGCGCACATCAGGTGGAGACGGCGCGGCGCAAGTTCGACTGGCAAAGGGGAAGTCTTCATTGGTCTGTGGAGAAGAGAGCGGGTCTATTGAAAGCGTGGCGCGCGCTTCTCTAGAAAGGCGCGGATGCCTTCGCTTGCATCGGGTGCGCGCTGCAGTTCGGCACTTACGCGCCATTCGTGCTCACATGCCGCGTCGGCGCCGGCGTACAGCCCTGTCTCGAGTCCGGTCTTTACCTCCCGTACCACGCCAGCCGAATGACGCGCGATCTCGCCGGCCATGGCCAGCGCAGCGTCAAGCGCACCACCTTGCGGCGCTGCGCGGCTGGCAAAGCCGAGGCGCAGTGCCTCGTCAGCTTTCATCTCGCGGCAGGTCACCAGCAGTTCGTGTGCCACCGGGCGCGGCAGCAGTGCCGGAAGCCGGCTTAGCTGTCCGCCAATCGGCAGCAAGCCAATGCGGGCGCCTGGCGCGGCAAAGCTGGCATTGGCCGCACATACGCGGAAGTCGCAGTTCAGCGCCAGAATAAATCCGGCCGCGAATGCATATCCGTTGATGGCGGCGATGGTCGGCGTACGCATGCGCGCAGGCATGAGGAAAGGCTCGTTGAGCGAAGCATCCGAGGCTTGGTCCTGATGCGTGAGCATCTCTTTCAGGTCATGGCCGCTGGAGAACGCGACATCGCCCTCACCAGTGATCACGACGCATTTCACCGCAGGGTCGCGCTCGGCGGCGTCGAGATGGCGTCCCAGCGTCTGTGTCATCTCATGCGTGAAGGCATTGCGCTTGGTCGGGTTGTCGATCGTGAGCACGGCGATGCCGCCACGCAGTTCGAGTCGGATGGCAGGCATCAGAGTCACTCCACAGTGAGTCGCTTTTCCAGGGAACCCGGGTCAGCGAGCACGCGTTCACGCGTCTCGCTGAAGACGATATGGCCGCTCTCGATGACCCGGAAGTGATCGCCGACGGCGGTGGCCAGCGCCAGGCTCTGCTCCACCAGCAGAACGCCAATTCCGCGCTCGCGCATCTCGAGGATGGCGTCATGGATTGCCTCCACGTAATTCGGCGCCAGCCCCTCGGTGGGCTCATCGAGCAGAATGTAGCGCGGGTTGGCCACCATCGCTCTGGCCACCACCAACATCTGCTGCTCACCGCCGCTTAACGTGCCGGCCAGTTGATCCATGCGCTCTGCCAGGCGAGGGAACAATCGCGTCGCATCGTCAATGGTGAATGCCTGCGAGTTTTCCGTAGCCGGCTGGCGCGCTACCTCCAGGTTGTCTCGCACGCTGAGGCTGGCGAATACCTTGCGGTCTTCCGGCACCAGCGTAACCCCGGCGCGGGCGCGTCGGTGCGTCGAACCGTTCAGTGGGCGACCGTCGCATACGATCTGTCCTTCCTGCCGGTCCACCAGGCCCAGGATGGCACGCAGCGTGGTAGTCTTGCCCATGCCGTTCAAGCCCAGCAGGCAGCTTACCTCGCCGCGCCGCACACGCATCGATACGCCATGCAGGATGTGGCTGCTGCCATACGAGGCCGACACCTGGTCGAGTCTGAGTTCGCGGTTAGTGATGCCGTTCATGATGCAAAGCTCCCGTGCAGGTACGCGCTCTTGACCGCAGCGCTTTCGCGAATGACCGCCGGCGGGCCGTCGGCGATCACCTTGCCGTTTTGCATCACGGTGATCGCATCGGACAGCGCCATCACCATGCCGACGTCGTGCTCTACCAGCACGATCGTCAAGCCCATTTCGTCGCGCAGTTTCAGGATCAGCTCGCCAATGCCATGGCGGTCTCCCTTGGACATGCCAGCCAGCGGCTCGTCCATCAAGATCAACCGCGGCTTGAGCGCCAGCCCGATGGCCACGTCGAGTGCGCGCTGCGAGCCGTGGGCCAGCTGCTTTGCAGTGAGGGCTGCCTTATCGGCCAGGCCGACGCCGCGAAGGTGCTGGTGCGCTTCGGCGGCGATCTCGGCTGCATCGGCACGGGAACACCGTATGCTGAAGTTCAGTCCGCGGCTGGAGCGAATCGCCAGCGCAACGTTCTCGCACAGCGTCAGTTCAAGAAAGACGCTGGTGCGCTGGAAGGTGCGAACGATGCCGCGGCCCGCGAGGCGTTCGGGCGTCCAGCCGGTGACATCGTTGCCGTCAAACGACACGCAGCCGGATGCCGGCGGGATCGCGCCGGTGATCAGGTTGAACAGCGTGGTCTTGCCTGCCCCGTTTGGCCCCAGGATGGCATGGATGGTTCGCGGCATGACGCTCAGCGAAACGTCTTGCACCGCCTTCAGGCCACCGAAGTGCCGCGACAGGCCAGTAGTTTGCAACAGCGCGCTCATCGTCCCGCTCCCTTATCTGCCCGTCCGGCCCGCGTCGCCCACAACGGCCGCAGCAATCCGTACAACCCGCCCGGCGCCACCAGTACGATCACCACGAACAACGCGCCGAAGTACACCAGCCACGCGTCTGTGATACTGCTGATCGCGTGCTCGGCAAAGGTGAAGGCCACCGCGCCCAGCGCGGGCCCCACCACGCTGCCGACACCGCCCAGTACGACGTACATCAGAATCTTCCCGCTCTGGAACCAGTGCAGCGATTCTGGCGTGATAGCGCCGTTGAACAGGACGAACAGTGCGCCCGCCATCGAAGCCAGCATGGCCGAAATGACGTAGGCGGTGAGCTTCAGGCGGAACACGTCGATGCCGATAAAGCGCGCGCGCTCGGCGTTGTCACGCAACCCCAGCCAGGCTTTACCCAGCGGCGTGGCTCGCAGGTAAATCACGCCCGCTACCATGGCCACCAGCACTGCCAGCAAAAGCCAGTACCAGGTGTTTTGGCCAACTATCTTCAGTCCGAACAGGGTGGGGGAAGGCACGCCCTGCAGGCCGTCCTCGCCCCCGGTGATACCGGCCACCACAAACACCAGCGAGTACAGTACCTGGCATAACGCCAACGTCAGGATGGCAAAGGCCTTGCCGACCTGGCGCAGGAAGATCAGTCCGACGCCGGTAGCGAACAGCAACGCCACCAGTGCCGCCATCAGCAGCAACAACAGCAGATCGGCGGTCACCCCGCGCGCCAGCAGTCCCGCAGCGTAGGCACCCAGGCCGAACCAGGCGGCATGACCGAAGGACAGGAGGCCGGTATTGCCCGTCAGCATGTCCAGGCTCACCGCCAGCATCGCGGCGATGAATGCATGCGAGAACAGCACGACGACAAAGGGCTGCTCGGTGAGCCACAGGGGAAGAAGCGCAGCAGCAATGACCACCAGCACTGCAGCAACGGACATCAGGTTGATGCGACGCGGCGGCACCCCAACTGGTAGAGACGAGGTCCTCATCATTCTGTCCTCCCTTCGCCAAACAGGCCACGCGGCCAGCGAACCAGCATGGCCATAAGAATTATGAACAGCAGCATCATTGCCGCGTGGCCGCCGGTGAAGGCCTCGCCAAGCACGACCACGAGCCCCACCAGGTATGCCGATACCACGGCGCCTCGAAAGCTGCCCAGCCCGCCGAGAATGACGGTCATGAACGACAGGATCAGCATCTTGTCGCCAACGGTTGCGTAGGCATTCAAGATCGGCGCGGATGCTACCCCTGCGATGCCAACGAGCGCAGCGCTCACGCCAACCACTGAATGCATCAGCACGTTGCGATCAATACCCAGGCATGCGGCCATTTCGCCGTTGTCATTCGCGGCCCGGACGCGCAGTCCCCACCGGGTTGTTTTCAAGACCAGCATCAAGGCGGCAGCCAGCGCGATTGACAATAGCGAGGCAAAGACCCGATACACCGGCAATGACACGCTGCCCATCTCCAACGTTCCGGCCAGCGCTGCAGGCGGCACCAGCACCTGGATGTCCCGGCCGCCCGCCTCGTACAGCAGTCCCGTAATTAGCATGGCCAAGCCAAAAGTCAGAAGAAGACCGTCCATCATGGGGCGGTGACGGATGCGCGAGAACAGAGCCCAGTCGATCGCCACGCCGACGGCGCCGACTGCCAGCGCCGTGAGCGGGAGCACCCACCACAGGGGTAAGCCCTTCGCCACCAGCCAGACGCCTGCCATGGCACCGATGCTGTAGAGAGCGCCGTGCGCGAAGTTGATGATTCGCCCGACGCCGTAGATCAGCGTCAGTCCGAGGCTGGATAACAACAGGATCGATCCGAAGACCACCCCGTTTAACAAGAGTGATAACAGAAGCACCGCCGGCCTCCTTGAACTGTTATTTGTTAACAATCGACTGTTACCAATTCTAGGCGCGCGCCGGCTTCCTTGAAGATGGGACTATTACCGACGGGGTTTACCTTGATAGACGGTGGGACGCACTTGCTCGGCTTGCGTAGACCAAAGGAAAGTTGTCACTGTTTCCGAAGTAATGTTGTCAATCTGCAAGACAGCGGCAGAGCGATCCGACGTAACATCAATGAAATCAAGGATTTACATCAGGCGAAGTAAAGTTGTCACCACCTGAGGTTCGCGAAGGTGTCAATCAGGTGTGCGACGCGACTGGGCAGCCCTAAAACTCCAGGCCCCCGACCATCTGGTGACCGCGATCGGCGACCTAAACGGAATCGAAAATCCTGACCGCCTTACTGCAGCGGCTGTCTTGTGATCGCGGTATGCGCTCAAGCCAGTGTCCGTGACTAACCAAGGCTCCTGCATCCCAGGCCATGCTCAAAGTAAGCCCGCGCCAACGCCTGGCGGTGCTCCGGCTTCATACGTCGATCACTGCCGGGTCGCCATAACACCTGCCGAACATAGCGTACGTGGCAATGCGCGCAACGGTATGGCGCCTCAAGCAGTTGCACGTTTACGCGATACGGCGTCTCATACCCGCACCGTGGACATGCCGACTCCATTGGGCAACGATGCACAGGACATCGAATCGCGCTCTCCATTTGATGCAAGAGGCAGTGGTAGCCGCGTGTCATGCAGCAGCGACAGTAGCGGAACACTTCGCAATAGCGTCGCTGCTCGCCTGCCTCGATGAGTGCCATGTGCAGCGCTTTTGTTGGCAAGCCCAGTGCTTCGTTCAGCCGAACGATATCAATCAATCCCCGCTGCGGCGGAATGCTCCCGTAGGGATCGATGTCCGGTCTTACCAGCCGCATCATAGCCGCACCAGACAACGCATTCGCCATCTTGAATTTCCACAAGATCGAGACGAGCGACTCCCACGGCTCGATCCACTTCTTGTCGAACACGTAGCCCAGCGCCGGTGTGAGCTTTGCCTCGTCGAGCGTGAGGATAGGAAAGCGCGGCGCTCCCACCTCACAAGGCGGCGGCGACGAGCACACGTCCGGTTGCATGGCGTGACTGGACATAACCGCAATGCCGTACCGCATGAGCCCACAACGCTGGCTCGGGACAGTAGCCCGGGCAATCCCTGATCTCGCTGTCTTTCAGCAGGATCTCGACGGCACGAGCGAACGACTCCATCGGGATCTCGAGTTTGCCTGGCAAACTGGCCTTGTGATGCGCCGTCTCGAACGCCTCCCACAGCGCGTCGGCATCGCTGACCAGCCGATAACCAGCATCAAACGCTTGCGGAACGTAGAATCGGGTAAAGCTCCATTGGCTACGCTCAGGATAAGCCGTCTCATCATAGCCGCTCAGACACGTCGCCACGTCCTTCGCATTTCGAATGCCGTAGAAAGCCAACTCCTCCACCATCAGCCGCGCGACGATCTGCGTCTTGCCTGCCACCTGCATGGCGGTTTTCTGAGCGAGTAATTCCTGCTGCCCGACGAGGAACGTGAACAGCTTAATCTGTTGTCGATCCAACGCATCGTGAACATCGCGCAGCCATTCGTATTCATTGTCGTTGTAGCGCTGCGCCTCATCACAGAAGAGCAGCACCGTGCCACTGCCTGCCCGAGCGGCGGCCTCACGTATCCTTAGAGCGAGGCGCATACGTTTGGCCGGGTTGGCGCCAGCGTTAGGATCCTGATCACCAACAGCTTCAAGCAGGTTTGCGAAGAACGGTCCCTCGGCATGCCTCGGTTTGTGTTCGCATCGTGCGTGGTAGCTGATCATGCGTGGATGATTGCGTGCCAACAGCAATCGCACGTACTCGATCGCCCGTGTCTTACCGATGCGCGACGGGCCGTAGATCATCGCGCCCATGATCCTGTAGCGCAGACATCGAGCGACCAGTTCGTAGAGTTCTTCGATGGCCGGCGTGGCAATGCGATAGTCTCCGGTGACCAAGGGGTGCAGCGATGGATCGATCGGACGCGGTATTTGAAGCGACATGATGACTCCCACGCGAATGACAGGGTTAAAAGACCTGGCCGGTACCGATATTCAGTTTCTTCGGACGTGTCGGTGTTTGCGGCTCGGAGGCCTTGTCTACGGTCGGCGCCGCAGCTGCGTTCGCTGTAGGCTGCGCTGCAGATGTGCCCCGCCCCAGCGCAGTTCGCACCGTCGGCGCGGATGACAGAATTCGCTTTGCCTCCGCCAGTTCGGATGCAGCCTTCCGTGTCTTCTTTGCCTGAGCCAGCTTTCCGTGGACGTATTCCTCGATGGGATTCGCCTCGACTGGCACACGTGACCGCTTCTTGTCTTTCCTCTCCTTATCGATTTGCTGGCGCAGTTTCAGGCTGTGCCGCATCACGCCCCAGCCCCCTTGCGCCTCCAAGAGCCCCAACTCAACGCCGTCAGGTTGGAACGCACGGACACAGCGAAGATCATCGGCATTCAGATAGATAAGCAGGCTCTTGCCGATCAGATCGGTGCTGCAGGCGAGGACGCTGCTTGTGTAGCGCACGCCATACAAGTTGATGTGCGGTCGAACGCCCTGATCGAGGTACGCGCGCACTGTGCAACGCCTGGCCGATTGCATCAGGCACAGCGTGCGGCGACGATGCTCGGGCAGCCATGTCACCAACTGTTCCTTGCCCCGAATGAAATACTCCATCGCCTCAAGTGGCGTGACATTGTTCAGGCTTGTATGCGGCGTACCGTTGTAGCTCGCGATCGCGTATTCGACCAACTCCTCCAACTCGTCAAACGACACAAACAAGCGTAGCTTTCCCTTGGGATCGGCCAGCGCGCGCCGCAAATCACGGGGATGCGAACCCGTATAGCCAGGCAATCTGGAAGACAGTCTGCTCGCAATGGTCCCGAAGAAGCGTTCGATGTAGGGTCGATCATCGGGACTGTACTTCGGCCCTGCGTCTGCACAACAGCCAACGAATTCGCACAAGGCATCCAGTGTCTCCTTGGCGAGGTTCGCCTTCGCATTGTCAAGCTTCATCCACTCCCAGGTGGTGTACGCGAGTTCTGGCAGGCGCTGTGAGGGAAAGCCGTCGTGCGAACCGTAGACCAAACCAGGAATCGTAAAGTCGCGTGGTTGATGCGGTTCCAGAGCCGACTCGATGGTCTTGATGACGTCGTAGCGGCTATACTCGCGACCCAGCGCCAGGTGATAGCCCAGCACCGCACGCGTGCAGACGTCGATGATCGCGAGCAACCAAACGCGTTCGATCTCGAACTCATGTTCAAAGCCCAATGCATCGCGTACTACCACCTTCAGTCGGATATCGAGTCGGTGACCGTCGAACTCCACGACCTGATAGGGGCGCATGGCCGGCCTACTGTCCGACTTATCGTAGTGCGGCAGCCCCTTCAGGTGCGTGGCGCCTGCTGCCCGTGCCGCCGTGCGGAAATCGCGCAGCAACTCGACTTTAAGCCGCGCGGATAGCGACCGAATGGCACGACCATCCGTATTGAAGGGGTAGTCCACCGCCGTCAGACCGAGGGACCGGCATTGCCACAGAAACTCCGCGTGCAGTGCATGCAGGCCAATCAAGCGTGTCTGCAGTCTTCCATCGGTATGAACCTGTTCGAGCGACACGCAGCGCCGTTTTACTTTTAGGAGCAGCCATCCCGAGAGCGTTGGAAAGCGCTCTAAGAAAAGCGCGAACGCGCCCGCTTTACCACTTCCGTCTTCGCTGGGTCGGCCATTGACCGGACTTACGCGGACGTACTCATTGACGCGCACGTGCGCCAACAAGGCGCGGAATCCAAATATGCGTCCGTCAGGATGCGGAGCCAAGCCTCGCTCGATCCACCGATAGATCTGTCGACGGTTGACGCCGGTTACCTTCTCAATGTCCTTTACACGTTCGCCGCGCGCGTAGCGCTCGACGGCCTCTATTCTTCGCTTCGTGACCTCGCGCGCTGCGACGTCAAGCTTAGTCCACGCGATGCTTGGCCACGAGCTCAAATCGATTGATTGAAACTCAGGCTTGCGGCGAATCATGGCCGGCCTCCCCGACTGCAAACTTCGTCATCCACGACAATGGGTCGGTTCGTAATTCCCCAGCATGCACGCGACCGGAATGCAGTAGACTGAAGATGGCGGCGCGCACAAGCACGGGGTCACCTTTCGAGAACTCGCGCTCGATGGCTAGAAGCGGCTTTGGACTGGCGACGAAGCGCTCGACCGCGTCGAGCAGTGACACTGACACGAGACCTCTTGTGGCTACGATGCTTGGCAGCATGCGCTGCCAGTTGTCGATCCAGATGCGTGATGCTGCCTGTTCGGCCGCGTTGACCAGCCGGACATTGAGCACGTCAGCGCTCAACTCGAGGCCGTCCTTCGCTTCTTCATCGATAACTGGATTTGGCAGGAGCACCAACTCCTGACGATCGGAGTACGAGACCAGGAAGTCTGCAAGGTATCGCCGTCCGCGAAACTGAATGAACCCGGGGCGCTCACAAAAGCGGCCGATTGCCGGATCGGATTCGATCAAGACCCATTGGTCGAACGCACAGCGTCGGTAAAAAGTTAGCCTCCGCTTCAGCTTCGGACTGAAGGCTTCGAAGCGGTGCGCGCCGCGCGGGCGGACGAGCGCAACCGGCTCCACTATGTGCAGAGAATCTTCCATAAGATCAATGCCTTACGAGCGGGATTCGAAGTCTAGGATGCCAATTGACGAAATTAATCCGGACTTATGCGAATTGACGACTTTGCTTCGCGGGGAGTGCAAGTAATACTGTCAATTCACCGGCCGGGCCTCTATATACGGCGCGGGTTCCAGGCAGATTCCGGAGTGACAGAATTGCTTCGTTCTACGATTGTCGGGCAACTACGGCATGAACCGGATGGACCTGATGGAAAGCCTGAATCGGCAGATTGCTGGCTGGGCTGCCTTCTATCAATACACCGACTACACGGCCACCATGTTCAAGAAACTAGACCGAACGGTCTTCTGGAAACTCGGGCACTGGCTCGCGCGCAAGTATCGGCGCGGGTTCAGGTCGCTGATGCGCGACTGCATCCGGGCGCCGGAGCCGGGACAGGCTACAACATGGGTGTTACAAGGCCAGAACAGTCGGGGGTGGTATGGGGTGGTGGCGCTTCGGCGTCTCGTTACCAGTCGCAAAGGTCGTTTTACTTGGCGGACCCTGACAGAAAATCCATACATCCTGCGCGATGAGACACGCCGTACCATCGAGTCGCGCTACCCCGATGTCGCCTTTGCTATGAGTAACACTTGAACGGAGAGCCGGATGCGCTGAGAGGCGCAAGTCCGGTTCGGAGAGGAGAGGCAGGGAAATAGTCCGACTACGCCCTGTCTCTTACTCTACTCTGGACCGACGAAGGCTGGCTGTATCTGGCCATCGTGCTTGACCTATTCAACCGCGAAGTGGTTGGCTGGTCGATTCGGCCCCGGATGACGGCAGATATCGTGACAGACGCGCTGGCGATGGCTTGGTTCCGCCGCAAGCCCGCATCGGGATTGATTCACCACTCGGACCGAGGCAGCCAGTATGCTAGCCAGGCCTTCCAGGCCAAGCTGGTGGATTACGGCATGGTCTGCTCGATGAGTCGCAAAGGGAACTGCTGGGACAATGCCCCGAGCGAGAGCTTCTTCAACAGTCTG